>DDWC01000037.1 GCA_002345475.1 Firmicutes bacterium UBA2296 | reverse complement strand
GTAATGGTGGCTATTAATTAAACGGTATAGCATGCTGTGCCCACCTGGTACGATAGGAGGGGTGGCATGTGATTTCCGATTTCGCAGAAGCGGCGGAGGTAGTCCGAAGTACCATGAGACAGAAGTATCCGCAGGTTAGGCGCGCCTTCATCTTTGGATCATTTGCAGGTCACTCACCTGGTGAGGCGAGTGATTTGGACGTTCTGGTGGAGTTATCTGTGCCTATCGGGCTTGAGTTCATCTCAATGGTGCAAGATCTCGAAGCAGCTACAGGCATGCCAGTTGACGTTGTTACGTTGAAGCAGGCACGTGAACTGGAGAGTAAATACGGTTATTCTATTCTTCAAAAAGCGAGGATTGTTTATGACAAATCCGCGAGTTAAGGTAGGTTTAGCCGCCAGGCGCCAGCCTCCAGCCGCCAGGGGGGAGACGTGGGGTTAGACGTTAGGCGTTAGACGTTGGTCGTTGGACGTGAGGCGCTAGTGAGTAGCACTCGGCATTCGGCGTTCTGCAGGCAGGAGACCGCAGGCATGTGCCGAAGCCTTTCGCGCTCTAAGCTGAATGCCGATGGCTGATTGCTCAATGCTCAATGCACGATACACTAACGCCGCAGGCATATGCCTGCGGCGCGTTGCTGACAGAGAAGGGAGAGATACTTTCTGAACGACAGAGAACTGCTTATGGGATTGCCGGGGTCGGAAACATGGGCGAGCATCGAACCGGTGGAGAAAGGCTGGTCCAAGGATCGCAAGTACTACGCAGTCAGCCAGAGCGGCGAGGAGCTGCTGGTTCGGCTTTCTATGGCCGAGGAAGCTGACGACAAGAAGCGTGAAATCAGTGTTATGGAGCAGATCGCGGCGGTTGGGGTTATTATGTCCAGGCCTCGCTACCACGGCCTCAATGGTGATGCCTTCTATGCGGTCTATTCCTGGGTCAGAGGTGAATCTTTAGAGGATGCACTGCCCACTCTCAGCGAAGCAGAGCAGTACGCCCTTGGCATTAAGGCCGGACGGGTGTTGAAGACCATGCACACTGTAGACGCGCCAGCGGACAGAGAGCCGTGGGGATCCCGCATGCGTCGCAAAATCGGCATTCATCAAAGCAGGTATGACGACTCCGGCATTTACATACCTGGCCAGGAGCACGCCAAGGCATACATTGAGGCCAACCTGCACCTGCTGGAAGGCAGACCGCAGGTACTACAGCACGGCGATTTCCACCCCGGCAACTTGATTCTGACGCCAGACCATGAAATTGGCGTCATAGACTTCAACCGCTGGGACTACGGAGACCCCTGGGAGGAGTTTTACAAGGCCGCCTATTTCAGCCGGGAGGTGAGCATACCCTTTACCCGGGGACAGATAGAAGGTTATTTTGACGGCCCGCCTCCAGAACTTTTCTACCGCCTCCTTGCCCTATACCTGGCCGACATCATCCTTTTCTCCGCCGTCTGGGCCACTCAGTTTGGCGACAAGGAAGTGCAAGGCATGAAAGACCGAGCCCAGGTCATCCTCGCCGACTACGATAACTTCACCCGTTTTGTGCCTGGGTGGGTGGAGTAGGAGGGCGAGCAGCAGTCAGCATAAAGTGGAAAGTGGAAGGGTGGAGGGGCACTTAGCGCTAATCGCTATGCGCCCGTATCCTCAGTGGTGCCAGTGTCGGACCTACCTGTCTTTTGCCCTTGTCGCCTGTTCTCCGTCTTTGCTGAACGCTGTCTGCTGACTGCTCTTTGCTGGCGCCTGGCGCCTGGAGGCTGGCGACCCGCTTTCATCAGCGCCTCATCAGGTTAATCAGGTTTATCAGGCTATCGGCCACCCCATCCTCTATGCACAATGCAGGAAAACTGCTTCTATTGCCGAAATTAACAGGATACAAAACTAAGGGAGATGAGCAAGTGTTTGATGTAAAGCAAAGCGTTGCAGAAATAACCCCGCAGGTTGTGGCCTGGCGGCGGCAGATTCATAAGAACCCTGAGGTGGGTTTTGAGGAACACAAGACGGCAGCCCTGGTGGAGTCGGTGCTAAAGGAGGCAGGCATTGAAGTTACCCGCTTCCCGGACTCTACAGCGGTGCTCGGTGTCATTAAGGGAGGCAAGCCCGGGCGGACTATCGCCTTGCGTGCAGATATGGACGCACTGCCTGTCCAGGAGTTGATCGAGACGGAGTTTAAGTCTGAAGTCCCCGGCGTAATGCATGCCTGCGGACACGATGTTCACACGGCGATTCTCATGGGCGCCTCAACCGTGCTGGCACAGCACAAAGATGAGCTGGCGGGCACCATCAAACTGTTCTTCCAGCCTGCTGAAGAGCGCTTCCCCGGCGGCGCGCTTGGTATGATCGAGAACGGCGTTATGGACGGAGTGGAGCGGGTGTTTGGGCTCCACGTCGGCGTTGATCTGGAGACCGGCAAGCTGGCCGTCAACCACGGCTACAGCCATGCCAACTGCGACATGGCGGACATACGCATTATCGGCAAGGGCGGACACGGCGCCGTGCCTCACCGGACTGTGGATGCTGTGGTCATCGGCTCACAGGTGGTGCTGGCCCTGCAGACCATAGTCAGCCGTAACGTGAGCCCGCAGGATGCGGCGGTAATCTCAGTAGGCAGCATTCAGAGCGGTGCCATTCACAACGTCATCGCCGAGGAAGCCCTGCTCAAGCTCACCATCCGCAGCCTTGACCCCAACACCCGGGTGCTCATTCGTGAGCGCATAGAGGCCATAGTCAAGGGCATCACCGAGGCCATGAACGCCACCTACGAGATCGAGTACGTCATGGGCTACCCATCGGTGAACAACAACGTGGAGATGGCCGACATGTTTAAGGCCGTGGGCGAGCAGGTAGTGGGAGAGGGCAATGTAGAAGTGCGCACTATCCCCACCATGGGCGGCGAAGATTTTGCCTACTTTGCACAAAAGGCTCCCGGTTCCTTTCTGAGGCTTGGCGCACGCCCCGCCAAAGAAGTTGTGGCTAACGCCCACAATCCCAAGTTCGAAGTCAACGAAGACTGCATCCCCATCGGCCTCGCGGCAATGATCGGCATTGCGCTTAAGGCAGTGGAATAGACAGTAATATAACGGAGCAAACAACGCAGCGTCCCCAGGTGCAAACCTAGGGCGCTGCGTTGTTCATAACCCATCTTAATATAGTCTCTGAACCAAGGTAGCATATAGCCGCACGAGTTGCTCTCGAAGACATGATGTCTATGGCAGCTATCGCAGGAAACCACTACCCTATATGCAATGCTACTTGGGAAACTATGTAGTCCAAGGGAGAGTTTTACGCGCGTTTGAGGAATAGCGTAATCATGGAGGTGATGATGAGCAATGCAGCCAACCCCGTTGACAGACGACGAGATGAAGCAAGTGCACCGGTGGTTGACACTGAAGATGCTGACCGTTTTGAGGCAATTCGCATAAATGGCTATGAGGGCACGCTAATGGGGAAAAACAATATGGTCACAATTGTCTGGGAAATGGACGCCCTGTTGTTTATGGTGCAGGTTCAAACTGATGTAGCCGTGGCTGTAAGAATAGCCGAGGGAGTTAAATATATCCGCTGATTTCTAAAAAACATGTTGCACTTTCCTCTCTCAAACGTCTTTATAGTTAAAAAGACGATTGAGGGAGGTATTTTTGTGACAAAAAGGTTCTATGCAATACTTGTGGCACTGATGATTCTCGCAAGTACCGTTCCACTGTCAACAGCGCAAGGCGCTGAAGAACAGCGACTAATCACTATCAAATCTGGGTTAGAGATGTCAAGACAGGAGACGAACGTGTTGTAGCAGATGGTTGCTATCAGCGCGTTCTGGTCTGGGATGGTGAGACGGTCTATTTGGCGATACATCAAGTAATGCACAACAGAGCGTATGTGTCAGGCTTAAGCTATTCCTGCACTATCGGCATGTGTCAATCTGGTACTTTGGGACTAGTATGGACTATATTTGTCGCGATACAGTTGTGGAAAACAACCTCTATGTTACGGCAAAAACATGTTGAAAGGGATGATAATAGTGAAAAGAACTCTGATACTTAGCTTATGTTTCTTATTAATAATCATTTCAATGTCGACAGTCTTCGCTGCGCCTAAAGAGATTTACTATAGCAAAGATGGGGTCCTTTCTTCTTTTGCGAACATTACCGATGAGTCTGAGGGCGTGTATCTACAGTCAATTATCTACTCCCTCAAAGATAACATGCCTGCGGAGAAGCATATCCAGGCTGTTTGTGAAGCGTTTCTGGTCATTGCCAAGGCTTCTGTGCGAGAACCAAAGAAGTATGATTGTTCGCAGTTCATTGCCAGTGATAGACTAGGTAGAGACACTATTCAGTATCGCCTGACGGATTATGAGTATCCATCAGCTCCCCAACACGCGGCAAAAGGAGGCAAGTTATGAAAAAGGCTATGTTGCTGCTACTCCTAACAGTGTTCCTTATTTCATGCGTTAAACCAATCGCTGAACCCTTACCCCATGGCGGGCAGGACAGGTTGACTCTGGACGATATTGATACGCTATATGTGGAATGGGAAGAACCCATCGTGAGCATTATGAGCACCAGGGAAAGTATATCCTGGTTGAGAGTATAAGGAGCCATGCGTCACTGTTTCGGTTGTTTGATTTGAGCTCGGGCAGCATGGATCTAATCGAGCCCATGGGGTTCAGCTCCCAGCAGCTCATGGGGTTTTCTGGTAACGGCAATCTGTACTTCGAAGCAGGGGGCGCCTGGCCCGATGGTTCCATTCCCTTTCCTCGCCTTGTCACTTACAGCCGCACTGATTGGGGCTTCCCGGTGGACTGGCATCAATGCTTCATCCGACACATCACAGAAGTTCCGCTGGCCCTGAACGAAAGTGTGGATTTGAACTGGTACGGTTTCACGGGAATCAAGGGTGTCTGGCTTACGGCTACTGGAGTAGACATATCCTTTGGGCAGATCGAGTTCGGGGAGGAGGTTAGCTATACCGACGTCTTCGGCGGGATCCATCCGGTAGTTTCTTTCGACGAATCTTCCAGGCATTTCGAAGTGCGATTTCAGGGGGTGAGTTTTAGACCCGAGATTGCAGCATACCTCCCCGGTCAGAGGGGTAACACTACAGTCACTGCCTGTCGTCTCGTGCAAGATGGTGTCGACAGCCTGCTCTTATTGGAGTTGACTGAGCATGCGCAGTACTACGTGGCTCGGTTGGGAGAGACGGATGATTACCTGAGTCTGATCTTTACATCAGACCGTGAAATGCCATATTTGCATCCAGGAACGCGCATCCGGTAGCCTGGCGCAACTGCCAGCTGGCTAGTACATAGTTTCCCAAGTAGCATTACGTATAGGGCAGTGGGTTTTCTGGAGAGCCGCTGTAACACTTCGAAAGGATCTGATAGGGTGAAGCAATTGCAGAAGTTGAGCGTATTATGTCTTTGTGCGCTCATGCTATGGGTCTTGCTGGGCTGTGTCACTAATGAAGGTACTCAAGACCCTCCTGATATCGTAGCCATCGAAACTCCCGGAAGTGATGACGATCCGACCGGCCTGAGGATAAATCCTGATGATGACGAAATCACGCGCCTCCTGAAAACTCATTTGCAGGCCAGATGGGACAATGACTATGACACTTGGCGTTCGACTGTGCTGGTGGATTCCAGGGAAACAGACATCGAGTTTGGGATAAAAAATATAACGTTACATTCGATGGGGATTAATGAAATAGAGACCACCGCTATGCAGCAGGGCTACTGCGGTAGTGTGCTGGCAGAACACAAGGGCTGGTCCGACGATTTTATAAAGGAGAACATGCTGATTGCAACTACGTCTTACACCGTAAATACTGATGCCAGGGTTCCATATTCTATAGGTAGCGTTGTCGAGCCCTTCATTCTCATACGGAGCGACACAAACTCTCCCTGGTTAATTTGGAACATCCAGGACGATGACGATAAGGCGCTCGTGCTAGTGAGTCACCCCGCAGAACACAGTGCGATCCGCGCCCTTAAGAACAACTGGATAGCGGGTAGAGACCCGGACTACAACAGGCTTTCGTTCTCCCTACACAAGTGGGAAAACCCTGGGAGCGGCGTAGTCACAATCTACGATGAACCTGCCGCGGTAGTCTGTTGGGCGACCTATTATTTTGGGATCTCAGAGGAAGAAACAGTTCACATGCAGGGAATGCACCGGGGTAACAGTTCGCTGGCCGAAAAGGTAGGATGGGCCAAAGATGATGATATCTATGAAAATATGGTGGTGGTCGCTGAAAGGCATGCTACCTACTATGACGGAGCCAAAGTCTTCTACTTCTCGGGTCCCGGCACACACTTCTATGTACTGGTGCGAAAGGATCTAGATTCTCCCTGGCTTATGTTCGATGGGTATCACCGCTAATAAGAACGGGGAGGGCGGTCGCACGGTTTTATCCATGTTCGCGAAGATTTTGCCTACTTTGTACAAAAGCCCCCGGCGCCTTCCTGCGCCTAGGCTCCCACCCCAACGAGGATGTGGTACACAACGCCCACAATCCCGAGTCTAAAGTCAACGAAGACTGTGTGTTTGGTGACGGGCAATTATGTTTCACCAGAGGCAGAAAGGAGAGAGAGCGTGTGAATCGAATCGTCTTCTGGGCTAAGGCGCAGCGAGTGTACGTGTTGGCCATTGTGCTTCTGGCCATGGCTGCGTATTTGCTGTGGGTACAAAGGGTTCCGGGAGCTACGATACTCCCACCGCCGGTGGACCCGGAAGGGGAGGCTACGCTTAAGGCTTTGCCTGTAGAGATCCTGCCGCAGCCCGGGGGAAAGCCGCCTGCTGTCTCCGTCCTGCTGCAATCGGCAGACCCAATTTACCTTTGGCAGCATGGAGATAATGTTGCATACCTGGCAAATGATTGTGTTGGCGTCATAGGAGACGGCTGGGATCCAGAGGCCCCTTTTTGCAGTGCGGAGGGGATACTCGTTCAGTCTGTCGATGGCCATGTGCTCACAGCGAGGGAGGGCATTTATGTGCTCACCGAGCGGGGCCCAATCGCTATCTCAGTATCAGATTCGGCACAGACAATCAGATATGCCTGGGCCCATGACAACCTTTACTACACACTATCGTGTACAGAATCGGGTGTTAACAGTTTTCTGGGCCTCTTTGTGTTTGACTCCGGGACGGGGGAGAGCCGTAGGCTCATGGACGCGGAGATAGGCTACTCGGTACAAGGTATGGCCTTGTCGCCAGAGGGCGGTAGTCTCGTCATGTTCATGAAGTACAGCTTGTCTGAGTACGGTCACGAGTACTACCAGGAAGTCTGGTTGTATGATCTGGTTGGCAAAGGCTTGCGCCGGATAGACGGCCTGCATTTGTTTCCGGATGACGAAGAGGAGAAACTTATCATGCACACCACGCCGCACTGGATATCGCCGCAATACATTGTGGTCGAACTGGCTTCGCGTCTTTACGGGTGTTTTGCCGGAGCAGTGATATATCGTTACGGCGAGGATGGGCTCTCCGTGCAGCGTGTCTTTCGAGAGAACAGCACTTGTGGTGGCCTGAAGTTGGCTGGGATTGATGCCGCACGCAAAACCATCTTCTTCCGCAAAGTGTTGCCGTTTGCCTGCGGTCCCTGGGATGGTCCGTACTACATGTTGAAGTATGTCCTTGTAGATGACTCTCTGGCGCAGACAGGCATCCCTTCTGGGTACTACCCCAGCACGAGCACCTTCGATCCTGTTTCACAAAAGCATTTCGTAGTCAGTTACCATAACGTCCTTGGTGTTGCAGATGTGCCCAATGACGGGCTAGTCGAAGTGAGCGCTATTATGAACGGTGACGACACATTCGTCCCTCTGTTTGCCGCACAGTTCCGTGTGCTTGAGGCCCTATGGCATGAAGGTGACCTACTGGTGGTCGTGAACGACAGTCTGAACGGGGGTTATAGCTTGCAGAAAATATGCTGGCAGAATTAGGGCGCCGATATGGCCAGATCAACATGATAAGAACCGCACCCCGGTAATGTTGGGGTGCGGCTTTTGCCTTTTCATGGCTTAGCACCGACTAGCTGTGGCCAGCGGTAAGAAAGGGCTCATACATCATAATCGCCACATTTGACGTAACATGCTCGTCCGCCACCAGCTCACCGTCTATGTCATAGCGCCTGCGGAAGATGGTGTTTTGGCGTACATATCCACCCCAGAACTCCTGCCGGATGGAATGCTCCTTCTCATAGATCTCATAGGAATAGTCCATGGCGCGTGTGGTCCGCCATTCGCCAATCAGGTCCGTGTCGGTAAGATGAACACAGAGTTGAAAGGGTTCCCTGGTGTCATTATGCAGCTGCAAGTCGACGTAGTTATATACGCATGTAGCTCCGCTGCCAAAGGGCTGGGTCCGCCCAGTATCGGGGAAGACATCGTAGCCATGGCGGTAGCGCTCAGTTACTGTCAGCGGTGTATGTAGTGTCATCCAGTAAATGAGATTGGATAGCTGACACAGGCCACCCCCGATTCCAGGGCGGAACGTGCCCGGATGGAGTACCATGCCCTCCTTGTAACCCTTGCCCCGGGTGGGCATTCCGATCAGCTTCCAGTACGAGAATGTCTCACCGGGCATGATGACAACGCCGTCAAGCCTCTTGACAGCAAGTCGCAGGTTGACGACCTTGTTATGCTGAAGCCACATATCTACCCCGCGCAGCTGGCGGAATAGGGGTGTACTATGCGTGAAGATAACCTCTGGCAGAGGGGAATTTTGCCTCAAAGTGGCGTACTTCACTGCCGTGCCTAGATACCATTTCATGTACCGCCTGAGCGTGTAATAGAGGCGCCCCGCGATAAGGCGAACGCGACTCCTATATTTCGGCTTAGGAATACTTGCGAACGGCCGGGGTCGGGTTGAAGCCCTGTTGCTATCTGCCTTGAGCAAAGCTCGTACCTCCAGTTCTTTCACTTGTCATTACACTCGAGGTCCTTTTCTGTAGTGGCTTGTCGATGATGAGCCAATCGCGAATTTGTCTCCGGTCTTGAGCTAGTTCTTCAACCCATGGGGGGAATACATCGCGCCACGGACAACCATTGTGCCGGAAATGGAGTGCAGCCGCCAAACCCCGGTGTCATCTTGCATGTATCGTGTTTCGCGAGGCCTGCCAATGCTCGCCAACTCATCGACGTATCTGTCGACAACCACCAGGTAGCGGTCAACTTCGTCTGTTCCAGGCCACTTTACACGCTCAATATAGGCATCAGCCAATGTAACGCCAGAGTGGAAGGGCGTGGGGAAGAAGACGTCATATGCTACGTCTAAGCTATCCGGCTCTTCTCCCACAAAATAGCCAGCGACCTGTTCTGCCAAACCCGCAGGGAGAGTCTCTGACATGTAGTCAAGAACATCAGCTTTTGTCTGGAATTGCTCATGGCGAGGTCCTTCTGTGGAGTAGAAGTCGAGAATAAACTGATAGATGGGGGCATAAGCCTCCCTGTGTATGTTCAGTGCCGCCTCGTGGTCGAACTGTGCCTCTCTGCTCGTGACGCCTCGAGTGACCTGGACACAGCCGGACGGAAGAGTCATTATACCCAGTAGCATGAGACAAGCAATGATAGCTTTTCTCATCACGCAGGGCCGCCGAGTGGCATTCCGCACTTGTGGCATTTGTTGCGCCTGCTTATGTTTGTCGCACCGCAGGATGGGCAGCAGACAGTCATGTCCTGTGCCTGAACCTGTTGCTCGGTAGGTGCGTTGGCTTCATCAGTACGAGAGAGAAACCCAAAGGGGTCGACTCCAGAGTCATATGCGACCATGGTAAGAGTACCACCAATAACCGCAAAAAAGATGGCAAAACCAAAGCCGCCAATCAGGTACGCCAAGTTACGCTCATTACCGCGCCATGTTGTGTACTCCGCCATATTGGCAATTGCCACGATGAGCCAAACCACAGAGATAAGGTAAGACATCGGTGCACCAGAAGAGCGAATGAATTTGCTCACGAAAAAACCTCCTATCTGTCCTTCTATGATGTATAGACGATTGAGACTGGGATAGTGCAACACCTTCTTCTTTCGCTACATCCAGGAGCTATACCTGCCCAGAGATTGGAAAGAAAGCGAGACCTTGACGCATCCAACCCGAACAGCTATAATGCTAAATAGTAACGATTATTATTAATGGAGGTATGAAAATGAACGAAACCACTCTCAAAAACCTGAAACACGCTTTTGCCGGTGAGTCCCAGGCTAACCGCAAATATCTGGCTTTTGCTGTTAAGGCAGAAGCGGAAGGTTACACCAATGCAGCCAAAATGTTTCGTGCAGCAGCCGAAGCGGAAACGCTTCATGCCCATGCACATCTTAAGGCCATGAAGGGAATTGGGTCCACCGCCGCTAACCTGCAGGAAGGTGTTGACGGCGAGACCGAGGAGTTCACCAGCATGTATCCTCCTATGCTTGCTGAGGCTGAAGCCGCAGGTGAAAAGGAAGCAGCGCGTTCCTTCAAGTATGCCATGGAGGCTGAGCGAGTACATGCGAAGCTCTACGCAGATCTGCTGGCGAACCTTGACTCCAAAGAAGATATGAACTTCTACCTGTGCACCGTATGCGGTAATGTCCAGTTGAGTGTCCCAGATAAATGCGCCATATGTAGTGCAGGGCCCAAAGCTTTTAAGGCGATTGAATAAGGATCAGCATAATCTCTCCCGGCCGATAGGCTTGGAGAGATTTTTCATGTTGGGGCACGAAGGACAAGGTTGTTCTGTTGGCGAAATGAATAGGGACAGAATGCAAAGGGAGATGATTGTATGTTTGATGCAAAAAAGATCGCGGCCGATATGGCACCGCAGGTGGTGGAATGGCGCAGGCAGATTCACCGCAACCCTGAACTGGCTTTTGCCGAGTTTAAGACAGCTGCCCTGGTGGAGGAAGCCCTTAAGGTGGCAGGGGTAGAATACGTGCGTCACAAGGATTCAACCGCCATAGTCGGCACCATCAAAGGCGGCCTGCCGGGCAAGACTATAGCCCTGCGCGCCGACATGGATGCGTTACCGTTGGAGGAGCTTACGGATATACCCTTTAAGTCGGAAATACCGGGAGCAATGCACGCCTGTGGGCACGATGTGCACACCGCCATTCTCATGGGTGTGGCCACGGCTTTGGCAAAACACCGTGACAGCATTCCCGGAACCGTGAAGTTTTTCTTCCAGCCGGCAGAGGAAAAACCGCCGGGCGGAGCCCTGGGCATGATTGAACAGGGAGCCATGGACGGGGTTGCCCACGCTTTTGGCCTGCATGTGGGCTCAGACGCCCCCGTTGGCGAGGTAAGCCTGACCAAAGGGTACAGCTCGGCCAACTCCGACGTGGTTAACATCCGTATCATCGGCAAGGGCGGACACGGTGCATATCCCCAGAGCACCGTTGACGCCGTAATGGTGGCGGCTCAGGTCCTGGTGACCCTGCAGACTATCGTCAGTCGCAACGTCGCTCCTCTGGACGCAGCAGTAATATCTGTGGGCAGCTTCCACGCAGGAACCGTCAACAATATAATCGCTGAAACAGCCGATCTCAAGATTACGGTGCGCAGTCTCAAGCCCGAGGTGCGCGAACTGCTCAAGGAGCGCATTGAAGAGATCACCAAGGGAGTAACGCAGGCCATGAAGGCCACCTACGAGATGGAGTATCAGTATGGATATCCGTCACTGCCGAACGACGACAAGGTAGTTGAGTTAGTAAAGGGACTGGCCGAAGCAGCCGTAGGCGCCGAGAGTGTAAAGGTAAAGGATGTCCCAGGCATGGGCGGTGAGGATTTCTCATACTTTGCGCAAAAGGCACCCAGCGCCTTCTTCTCAATAGGATGCAAACCCGAAAAAGACGCCTACCCCGGACATAACCCCAAGTTCAAAGTCGACGAAGGCTGTATCCCCATCGGCATCGAGATGATGCTAAGGATAGCTATGGAGGCGGGAAGAAAATAAGTCGGCTTAAGGCTCTTGGCTGTTAGCTCTTGGCTCTCAGTAGATTCCCCGTGGGTTATCTTGGTATGTCCATGAGTTCAGTCCGCCCAGATGCGTTTTGCTATTCCCGTTCCTCCAACAGCTAAGAACTAACAACCCTAAATCTCGCCACGAAAGAGGAGGTCCCCAAATTGCACGAAAAGATAAATGATTTTGTTAACAGCATCGAGGAAAAGGTTATTAATTACCGTCGCGATTTTCACAAGTATGCCGAGTCGGCCTGGACAGAGTATCGCACGGCTTCGCTCATTGCGCGCCGGCTGACGGATCTAGGCTACGATGTAAAGATCGGCAAAGAAGTTATGAACGTGGCTGACCGCATGGGCGTACCGTCTGAGGCAGTGCTGGAGAGGCACTACCAGAGGGCCCTGGCTCAGGGAGCAGATGTGGAGTTTGCCGAAAAGATGCGCGGAGGTTTCCCTGCGGTTGTGGGTATCCTCAAGAACGGTGAAGGTCCCGTCATTGCCATGCGCTTTGACTTCGATGCCGTGGACATGAAAGAGAACAGCAGCCCAGATCATAGGCCTGTCAAAGAGGGCTTTGCTTCGGTCAACGACGAAGCAATGCACTCCTGCGGCCATGATGGGCATGCCTCAATTGGTCTGGGAGTTGCCGAGACCCTGATGCAGGTCAAGGATCAGGTAAAGGGCACCGTCAAACTCATTTTCCAGCATGCCGAAGAGGGTGTGCGAGGCGCAAAGTCTATCGCTACCTCTGGTATTCTGGACGATGTGGACTATATCTACGCCGGCCACCTGGGAAGCGGTTCGCCCAAAGGAGCCGTGGTATGCAGTCGGGACAACTTCCTGGCTACCGCCAAGTTCGACGCCTTCTTTACCGGAGCTCCGGCCCATGCGGGCGGGAAACCCGAAGGCGGCCATAACGCCATGCTGGCAGCGGCCACTGCCGTGTTGAACCTGTATGCCATACCGAGACACAGCGGTGGCTCTACGCGCATAAACGTGGGCCGCCTGAACGCAGGCACTGGCCGTAACGTAATCTGCCCAAACGCCCATCTGGCCATAGAAACCAGAGGCGAAACCTCGGCCCTGCAGGAGCATATGTACAACTATGCCATGAAGGTGCTGGAAAACTCCGCTGCCATGCACGGCTGCAAGCTGGAAATAGTGGCCATGGGCGGCGCGTCCAGTGGCAAAAGCGACCGGGACTTTGCCGCTATTGGCAAGAAGGTCGCCGACACCATCGAAGACTTCAATTTGGTGCTTGAGGCCCCACCCAGCAACGCCGGGGGAGGCAGTGAAGACTTCTCGTACATGATGGAGCGGGTGCAGAAGCACGGCGGCAAGGCCACCTTCTTTGGCATTGGCGCTGACCTGGGCGGGTGGGGACACCACACCGCCGAGTTTGACCTTGACGAGTCCGCCTTTAAGGGGGCTATCAAGCTCTTTAGTCTTCTGGCACTGCATCTGATGGATAACTGGGAGGCGTAGCATGAGTCGCTATAACTTTGACGAGGTAATCGAAAGGCACGGCACCAACTCGGCCAAGTGGGATAACAACATGGTGATGTTCGGCCGCGAAGATGTGCTGGACATGTGGGTGGCCGACATGGACTTCCCCGTGCCAGAACCGGTGGTGCGGGCGATGCGAGAGCGCCTTGAGCACCCCATATTTGGCTATACCTTCCCGTCAGCCGGGTTGCTGGAGGCCATCGTAGACAGGGCCAAGCGCGAGTTCGACTGGGACATAAAAAAGGAATGGATTGTCTTTAACGGCGGCGTGGTGGACGGCCTGTACAGTACATTGCAGGCTTTTACACACCCAGGCGACGAGGTCATTGTGCAGCCCCCGGTGTACTACCCCTTTATGGGTGCGGTAAAGAACACCGGAACTCAGATACTGTACAACCCACTCAAGAGCACTAACGGTCATTACACCATGGATGTGGAGAACTTCGCCTCGCATTTTGTGCCCAGGGCCTCTTTCCCCATCAGGGTCCCCAAGGTCAAGGCTTTCATCCTCTGCAGCCCGCATAATCCAGTGGGCCGCGTGTGGCACCCCGGGGAGATTAAGGCCGTGGCCGATATCTGCGTGGCCAACGACTGCCTGATTCTTTCAGACGAGATACATGCGGAGCTTTTGCTCAAGGGACACAAACATACAGTCACGGCGATGCTCTCTGAGGAGATCGCGGAACGTACCATAACTTATATGGCTGGCAGCAAGACCTTTAACCTGGCTGGTCTCGGCACGTCCTTTGCCATAGTACAAAACGATAAGCTGCGCAAGGATTACGTAGCGTCCCGCGCTGGCCGCAACAGCGGCAATCTCATGGGCATGATTGCCCTGGAAGCAGCCTATAAGCATGGCGATCCTTGGCTGTATCAGGTGAGAGAGTACCTGCAGGGCAACTTCGACCTCTTTAGGTCTTACATAGAAGAGAAGATGCCAAAGCTCAAGGTTAGCAATCTGGAAGGTACCTATCTGGCCTGGGTGGATATGCGGGAGTTGGGCCTGAGCCCGCTGGACCTGCAGCGCTTTATTCGGGAAGAGGCTCGACTAGCTCTTGATGACGGATACGCTTTTGGTCCAGGGGGAGATGGCTTCCAGCGATTCAACCTGGCGACTCCGCGACCGCTGGTGCGGGAAGCACTGGAGCGCCTGGAGAGGGCAGTAAAGGGGTTGTAGGACGGAAGCCGCCAGACTCCAGCCGCCAGCAACCAGGCACAACAAAAGAACCGGTGGGGTTAACCACCGGTTCTTTTGTTGTGTCATGGCAGGTGCTAGTATGTCGGTCTTTCGAATACGCACTGGCCTTCGATGAAGGTCTTTTCGATGACGCTGGTGTAAGTGAAGGGTTCGCCGCTGAGGACAATGAAGTCGGCGTCCTTGCCCACTTCCAGGCTGCCCACTCTGTCGGCCACGCCGATGGACTCGGCAGGGTTAATGGTCATGGCCCGCAGGGTATCTTCAAAGCTCATGCCGTACTTGTGAGACACGGCGCCGTAAGCCATAAAGTAGCGGCTGTCCAGGAAGGGGTGGTCGGTGATCAGGCTGACCTTAACCCCGGCGTTGGTCAGGATGGCAGGGTTCTTGTCGGTAAAGTTTGCCGTCTCCAGCTTGGCCCGGGAAGACAACCCTGGGCCAACCTGGGCTTGCACGCCTTTAGCGGCCAGGAAGTCGGCGATGAGATGTCCGTCGGTGCAATGCTCGATACTGTAGTTGATGTCCAGCTCTTCGCAGAGGCGAATAGCCGTGACTATGTCGTCGTGGCGGTGTGCGTGTACGCGGAAGGGTATCTCCTTACGCAGCACCTTTAGTCCTGACTCCAGGTTCATGTCCAGGTCGAAGGTCTTGCCGTTCTTGGCGGCCTCATCCTTCTTGGTGCCATAGTCGGCACATTTGTGGAAGTATTCGCGGATCAGGCCCGCTGTTCCCATGCGGGTTGATGGTGCCTGTTTGCGTCCCTGGCCGTGGTTCTTCTTCGGGTTTTCACCCAGCGCGCCCTTGAGGCCGGTGGGGTTTTTAATTACCATGTCGTCGATAATTGTGCCTGCAGACTTACAGGCAAAACCGAGCCCACCAATGGGATTGCCGGAACCGGGTACTATCTGCAATGTCGTGATGCCGCCCTCCCTGGCTCCGCCAAAGCTTCTTTGCAGCGGGTTTGCGGCGTCGAGAGCGTTGACCTTGCCGTTGACGGGGTCTGGCATTTCGTTGCCGTCATAGCCGGCAGAACCTTCGCCGTCCCCCCAGATGCCTACGTGTGAATGAGCGTCGACCAGTCCGGGCAGGATGACCTTGCCCGAGAAGTCCATAACCTCGACATCTGCCGGGGCCTGGAGGGTTTCGCCAATGGCGGAAATCTTGCCGGTATCGTCAATGAGCATCATGCCGTTTTCCAGGACGGCTCCGCTAACGGTGTATATCTTGGCGTTCTTAACAAGTTTCATCCTTTACACCTCCCTCTGGTAGATTATCTCGCCGTCAATGATGGTGTAGTCGGCGAAGGTGGTGAAGTCCAGCGGGTCCCCGGACCAGATGACGATGTCGGCGTCTTTGCCAGCGTCGATGGAACCGAGGCGATCTTCAAGTCCCATATGTTCGGCGCAGGAAAGGGTAATGCTACGTAGCGCCACGTCGCGATCCATACCCCAGCCTACGGCCACCCCTGCGGTGGTGATAAGGTGGTGCCCGGCTATGACCGGATGATCGGTGGTGAGACAGAAATGGACGCCCTTGCGGGAGAGTTCCACCGCGGTGCGGAAGTCCCGGTCCTTGTTTTCTACTTTGGAGCCGTACTGCATGCTAGGCCCCACCGCCACATAGGCGTTATTGGCCTTGAGGAAGTCGGCCAGCAAGTGGCCGTCGGTTACATGCTCCAGGCGGTACTCAATGCCAAATTCCTTGGCGATCCTCACCGCTGTGACAATGTCGTCATGTCGGTGACAGTGGATGCCCAGGGGAATTTCGCCGCGCATTACAGGGAGCATGGCGTCCAGTTGCTTGTCGAACTTGGGTTTATCCTGATTATTTGCGGCTGAGTCCATTTTGTCCTTGTACTGCTT
>DDWC01000013.1 GCA_002345475.1 Firmicutes bacterium UBA2296 | reverse complement strand
ATTGCGAAACCTCTGCAACTGAGGATGATATCTGTATCCTGATGTCTTGCCCGCCAAAACAGCTACCGCCAGCAGACCTTCGCGCCACAGGGCCAACAGGCCCTGTCTGTCCAGATATCTGGGGTGCAGCGACCACAGGCGCATCTTTTAGTACCTCAGCTTCTCACGTAGATAAGCGGGAACCTCCTGTATTGGCATGCGCACCTGCTCCATGCTGTCTCGCTCCCGCACCGTCACGGCGGAGTCCTCCAGAGTATCGAAGTCCACAGTTATGCAGAAGGGAGTCCCAATTTCGTCCTGGCGCCTGTAACGCTTGCCAATGCTGCCGGCTTCATCATAGTCGACCATAAACTCTCCGGCAAGAGCCCTGTAGAGCTCGTTAGCGGGTTCGCCCAGCTTCTTGCTGAGGGGTAGAATGGCCGCCTTGAAAGGCGCCACTGCCGGGTGGAAACGCAGGACGACACGCGAGTCTCCGCCTGCCAGTTCCTCCTCTGCATAAGCGTCTGACAGTATGGCTAACGCCAGACGCTCTACTCCCAGCGAAGGTTCGATAACGAAAGGCACATAGCGCTCATTGGTTTCGGGGTCGAGGAAACTCAAATCTTCACCAGACTGCCGGATATGAGCCTGCAGGTCAAAATCCGTACGGTCCGCGATGCCCCACAGCTCACCCCAGCCGAAGGGAAAACGATACTCTATGTCTGTGGTAGCGTTGCTGTAGTGTGACAACTCCTCCGGAGCGTGATCCCGCAGACGGACATTTTCCGCTCGCAACCCCAGGTTAGTCAGCCATTCGTGACAGAAGTTTCGCCAGTAACCAAACCACTCCATATCGGTTCCCGGTTTACAGAAGAACTCAAGCTCCATTTGCTCAAACTCGCGGGTACGGAAAATGAAGTTGCCCGGGGTAATCTCATTGCGGAAAGCCTTGCCTATTTGCGCTACACCAAAGGGGATCTTCTTCCTGCTGGTTCGGGCCAGGTGTTTGAAGTTGACGAAAATACCCTGCGCGGTTTCCGGACGCAGGTATATCTCCGCTCTGGAGTCATCGGTTACACCCTGAAACGTCCTGAACATGAGATTAAACTGTCTGATGTCCGTGAAGTCATGAGCCCCACACTTGGGACATTTCAGTTTGTGCTCAGAGATGTGTNNGGCAGATACTCCCGCCGCATCCTCGATTAGATGATCGGCGCGGAATCTGGCTTTGCACTGTTTGCAGTCAAGCAACGGATCAGAGAACCCCCCTACGTGCCCGCTGGCGACCCAGACCTGGCTGTTCATCAGTATGCCCGAATCAAGGCCGATATTGTAAGGAGACTCCTGTACGAATTTTTTCCACCAGGCTCGCTTAATGTTATTCTTGAGTTCCGTCCCTAAAGGACCGTAGTCCCAGGTGTTGGCCAGTCCTCCGTAGATTTCAGAACCAGGGAAGACAAAGCCGCGGTTCTTGCACAAGGCCACCAGTTTGTCCATTGTCGGTGCTACATGACTCATACTATTCCTCCTCAAAATATGAAAAGCCTCCCGTCCACAAAGGGACGGAAGGCATGCTTCCGCGGTTCCACCCTTCTTGGCCGCCCAGCACGGCCCACCTTCATTAGGCTGCTCCACGACGCCGCCCCCCAGCTCCCGATGCCGACCTCACACCGTCGTCGACTCGCTTATTTCGAGCATATGCCAGAGACCCTTCGCTTCATTGCAGTCAGGCTATTGGCAGAATTATAGCAGACATCTGCATGTCGAGCAACCTGTCTGAAAATTGTTATATCATATCATAAATTGTAAGATTCTTTAATTTTGGGTTGCGATCTGGGAGGATTTCTTTCATGAGGCTCGAATAGAGCAGTTGTGTAATGAATAATTACACAATCTAAACGTGAGGAGGTGAAAAAATGAAACTCGTAGCAGGTAATATTTTTGGTTTCTGGATGTTCCTCGTGGTAGCGATCTTCACCCTAGTGCTTATCAACTACTCAAAGTCCGGCAAGATTAATATCACCCTGCGGAAGATTGCTGGTCTTGAAGCTATTGAGGAGTCGATAGGCCGGGCGACTGAAATGGGTAAGCCTATTCACTTCAGCCCTGGACTGGGAGACATCATTGGCGCCACTGCGGCAGAAACCTTCGCCGCACTCGAGGTCCTTTCTTATGTCACAAGAATGTCGGCCAAGTACAATGCCGAACTGGTAGTAACCATCAGACAGCCCAACGTCTTCCCGTTGGCACAGGAATCTGTCAAACAGCAGTACATGGCTGCCGGTAAGTCGGATATGTTTAAGGAAGATACCGTCCGGTTTCTCTCCAACCAGCAGGTGGCATATACCACAGGAGTTGTCGGTTTCATGCACCGCGAGAAAGTCGCCGCAAACATTATGGCTGGCCTGTACATGGGCGAAGCTTTGTTGCTGGCTGAAGCCGGTGCACAAATCGGTGCTATTCAAGTGGCCATAACGGCTTCCATGACACAACTTCCATTCTTTGTAGCAGCTTGCGACTACACCATTATTGGTGAAGAGCTCTTCGCTGCCGGCGCGTACCTTTCCCAGGACCGAATCAAGCTGGGAGGCATCGCAGCCCAAGATTACATCAAGCTAGCTGTAATGGCTACTGCTGTAGCCGGCGCACTCCTGATGTCATCTGGCAGCAATTTCCTTAATAGACTGCTGGTTAAATGATGACGACTGATAATAACGCAAAGGAGGTGTAACCTTGCGAAAGGAAGTACCGCTAGTAATAACTTTCGTTGTAGCCATTATCGTAATGCTGAGCGCGATTACCACCGGACCTATACCGGGAACCAGTATTGCCATCTCCGACCTGTTCAGGCAACACATCAGTCCGTGGATGACAATAGTTTCCGCATTTGCCGTGGGCCTAGCCTCTGTCAACCTGTTGCGTGTTCACACTAGGGCAATTGCCCGCAAGCGCAATGACTGGATCTACAGCGTCATCCTTATCGTTACCCTGGCTATATACGCAGGATTCAGAACTTATGTCGAACTGAATCTGAGTAACGCTACCGCTGCGGCAAACTACGCCCTAATATTTAACAATATCCTGACCCCGCTTTCAGCAGCTATGTGGGCGCTACTGGCATTTTATGTGGCTTCAGCCTCGTATCGGGCTTTCAGGGCTCGCAGTGCGGAAGCGACAGTTTTGCTGATATCGGCCATCGTTGTAATGCTTGGCGCTGCCCCAGTCGGCGCTCTCATTTGGAGCCGATTCCCAGACGTCCAACGCTGGCTGTTGGAAGTACCTAATATGACGGGACAACGCGGAATTCTAATTGGAGCCGCTATCGGCGGATTCGTCACCAGTTTACGTGTGTTGCTTGGCATGGAGCGCGGCCATCTGGGCAGCGCTGATTAATAACACTCCAAGAAAGGAGGTGCCTGTAATTTGGATTTCCTAAAAAAGCTACAAAACGTTGACAGGCGGATTATCTATCTCCTCTTTGTTCTGGCGTTAGCCATACCGCTCATCAGACCGATCGGGATTCCATTACAAATTAGTCCCGCAACCAGGGCGGTCTACAACATTATCGAGTCGCTAGACCCCGCCACGGATGTCGTGCTGCTGTCCTTCGAGTATGCTCCAGGCTCCGGGATAGACATACACGCCATCCCGGTTACTGTAGTCGAACATCTCATGAAGCGTGGGCTTCGCTGGGTGGGTGTGTCTTTCTCGCCTGAAGGCCCACTCATGATGAACATGATCATAGATGACCTGGAGTCGCGTGGCTACAAGTACGGTGAGGACTTTGTCAATCTCGGTTATATGGCTGGCGAGGAGAATGCTATTCGCCTTTTTTCACTAGATACTTCTGTCTTCACTACCGATTCCCGTGGGAACAGTGTTGCGTCGCTGCCCATAATGCAAGGTATCAGCACTGTAAAGGATTTTGCCTTTGTGCACGGTTTTACATCGTCTGACTTGGGTATAGCAGGTTGGCTACGACAAGCAGTCGACCCGCTGGGCATTGACTACGCTGTAGGTGTTGTTACAGTGAGTGTCCCCTCGGCAACTCCCTATTACAACTCTGGGCAGCTAAAAGGATTGCTTGGAGGTTTACGGGGAGCTGCCGAATATGAGCTTCTCATAGAAACTCCCGGCCTTGGCGCCTCGATGATGGATGCCCAGTCAATGGGCCATCTACTAATATTGGGATTCATTCTTCTGGGTAACCTATCATACCTATTTGGCAAAAAGAAGTAGCACAGAATTATTCCTAAAGGAGGTGAGATAGTGCAAATATCTACAAATATATGGCATTGGTTCATGGCTGCTTCTATTCTGGCCATGTTCTCCTTTCTCTATAAGGAGAACCCTTTTTACCGCGTGGCGGAACACGTCTTCGTTGGTAGTACAGCCGGACACGCACTAGGTATGGCCATAGGTAACATCCACAGATTTGGCTGGCGCCCCTTCTTCGAGCAAAGCAAGTACTCACTTCTTATACCCTTGGTCTTGGGCATCATGTTATACGCCCGATTCATCCCTAAGATCAACTGGGTAAGCAGGTGGCCCATCGCTTTTCTGGTGGGAGTTGGAGTGGGCCAGTCCATCTACACTTCTCTGCGCACTCAGGTAATTAACCAAACACTGGGAGCTATGATAAAAATCCAGGGTGCCACGCTCATGCAAACTGTAAACAATCTGATTGGCATCTTGGGCCTAATAGCTGTTCTGACATACTTTATCTTCTCCATACAGCAGAAAGGTGTTGTGCGGCGCGTGGCCCACGGTGGCCGTTGGCTCATGATGGTGACTTTCGGTGTGTCATTTGGCAATGTAGTCGCAGGACGAATTTCGGTACTTCTCGGGCAGCTCCAGAACTTGCTTGGAACCTGGCTGGGAATCATATAACCATCCCATGGGAAATCCGGGCACAGACAGTGTGCCCGGATTTTATATCTCCCCGCGAAAACTAGACTGAAACTCCTCTGTTTGCAGATTTTCTTGGCATTTCGTGGCTCTCTTGGGTCGGCACGCAATGTGAAGACAGCTCTTTGCGGATAGCACGAAGCGCTCAGATCGTTGTGGACAGCCCACAAAACCTGCTACCAAAGAGAATCCTGCCCCGAGGCTGCGCTTAAGAGCGTCGACGGCTGCAGTGTCTCGTGCCTTGCTACCTTAGTAGCAGCGCAATAACCGGAATGGTCAAGGCAGAAAGCATGGTCGACACGAACACAGCCTGAGCTGCAAAAGCAGGGTTAGCATCGTATTCAGCGGCAAAGAGCACTCCGTTAATGGCCACCGGCATGGCATTGAGCAGAACCAATACGCTGAGCAGCAGCGGGCTTAGATCAAACCTGCGCAGAACAAACCATATCAGCAGGGGCATTACCAGCAGGCGCATGGCGGTCACAAAGTACACTCGCCAGTTTCCAAACACGTCACTGAGCTTCATACCTGACAAAGTGGCGCCGACTATGATCATGGCCAGTGGCGTCGTAACCGACCCTAAAAGGCGCACTGCCTCGGCCAGGGCTCCCGGCAACCGCACTGAGAAAATGAAGAAGAGAAACCCAATGACCACCGAGACAACAGCAGGGCTTAGCAAAACTTTGGGGTCAAAACTCTTCTTGCCGCCTCGTCCCATGGTAATAAACAGAATTCCCACAGTGAAAACGACGAGGTTGAATGGCAAATTGTAGATTACGGCCAGAAAAAGCGCCTCAGATCCCAGCACACTTAGAATTACCGGGTAACCCATAAAACCATTATTGGGGAACATGACGGCAAAGCGTACAACTCCGGCATTATCCCGGCCGACACCCGGCAATGCCCCACACATCAGGGCAACCACTGCCGAGACCAGGTAGATGGGCACGGCCATAAGCAGTACACTCCCACTGTCCCGCATCAGGTCGGGAGAATAGGATCGTTGCAGGGAGTCGATAACCAGTGCCGGTAAAGTGACTTTGAGTAGCAGGCTGGAAAGCCCCTTCACCACAGTGTCATCGAATACCGTCAGACGCCGTGCCATAAACCCGGACATCAAAATCAGGAAAAGCACCGCAATGGGTTCAAATACCTCGAGGAAACCCATACCTCACCTCATTCGTTGCGACATTAACTCTCATTTTACACTACAACGCGCATCACGTCTGCAAAGCGATGCCCCCATGGAGGAAAACCCCTGACCAACAACGAAAGAGATATCGAAAACGAAGGGAGGCGGCAATTTGAAAGATCATACTGTCGCAATGGACAGGATATTTGCCGATTATGCTCTACAGGGAAGCCCAGGAGCTGCTGTAGCAGTGGTGCAGGATGGCCAGTTGGCCTTCGCTAAGGGTTACGGA
This sequence comes from Firmicutes bacterium UBA2296, assembly GCA_002345475.1. Lineage (GTDB taxonomy): Bacteria > Bacillota > UBA994 > UBA994 > UBA994 > UBA2296. The sequence continues at coordinate 23,151 of DDWC01000013.1, read as the reverse complement.
TTGGCACAACTGGAATACAACGTAGCAATAACACCCCAGACAGTCTTCCACATAGCTTCAATCTCCAAGCAGTTCACCTGTTTCGCCGTGTGCCTCCTGAAACGCAAAGGCCTGCTGGATTATGACGACGATATCAGACGCTATCTGCCTTACATACCGGACTTTGGCCACACCCTGAGCATTCGCCATCTTATGCACCATGTAAGTGGGCTGCGTGACCAATGGGAACTGCTGAGGCTGGCGGGGTGGCGCATGGACGATGTCATCACTCAGGAACACGTAATAAAGTTGGTGAGCAGGCAGGAAAGCCTGAATTTTGCCCCCGGTAGCGAGTTCCTGTACAGCAACACCGGGTACTCCTTGCTAGCGGAACTGGTGGCAGCGGTTAGCGGAATCACCTTCAGGGAGTTCTGCCACACTGAGATATTCGCCCCACTCAGCATGCACAGCACGCACTTTCACGATGATCATGAGGAGATTGTCCCGAAAAGGGCTTACTCCTACGCACCAACGGAGAATGGCTTTCGACACAGCGTGTTGAGCTACGCCAACGTGGGCGCAACAAGCCTGTTTACCACTGTGGAGGACCTCTCCCGGTGGGAGCTCAATTTTGAATCCCGTGCCGTAGGAAACGATGGAGCCCTGGACGATCTGTTCTCTCAGTTTACCCTGGACAATGGCGAAACAATCCCCTACATGCTTGGCTTAAATCGCGGTAGCCACAGAGGCCTGTGCCATGTGGGGCACACAGGCAGCGATGCGGGATTCCGCACAGCCTGCATCCGCTTTCCAGAAGAACGCCTGGCTGTTATTATCCTCTCCAATTTGAGCACGGCTTTGCCGTCGGCACTGGCGATGGAAGTGGCTGATCTGTGGCTTGAAGGGAAATTCCCGGAAGTCGCCGACCAGGCAACCTGCGTCGGCGACTTTGCCTGCGAAGAGGACCTGGAGCCCTATACTGGANNGATTGGATTGACGGTTCGTGTTGAGGAGCAGTGGGGACAGCTCTTCATAAAGATAGGCGAACAGCCCCGCACACTGCTGCTGCCCTGTGGCAAGGGGAAGTTCTGGTTGGCCCCGCTCCGCACAGCGGTAACTGCCGACAAGGACTCTGAGAGCCGCGTTGTAGCCCTTGAGCTCTCCATTTACGGGCAGACCGTCAGGGCAAACCGTGTTACACCGCTGCCGCTGGACAGGAGACAGCTGGAGGCTTATTCAGGCCAATATCACAGTAGAGAACTCGCCACAGTTTATGAACTGCGACCCTTTGAAGGCGGCTTGCTGATGTCCCATTCCCGCCACGAAGACGTTATGTTGGTGCCAACCGACATAGATGTCTTTGAAGGTCTCAAACGGGTCGGTATGATGGAGTTCCAAAGGGACGAAAATGGTGTTATCGGCTTCAGCCTGACAGGCTCCCGCGTACGAAATCTGCATTTTTTCAAAGTGTAGAGACTCTGGGCAAACAGCGGTCGCATCCCCTCCACGGGAGATGCGACCGCTGTTTTGCTCTGTATTTCGTTTCCTGTATCCTTTGCTGGTATCAGCTGCGGAACAGCACATTTTCGCGTCGAAACAAGCGCGCCGAGAAGACGAGGGTGATGATAACATAGATCATTGAGCTAAAGAGTGCAATAAGCAAATTAGTATTGCTTATTGCGCCACCCAGCACCATCTTCAGGGCAGCAATGGCGTTGAGCACCGGCACGGCGAACATGACTGCCTGCAGGTCCTGCGGCTGCATCATCATTGTGGCATAGGCGGGAATCATGGCAACGAAGATGAGGAATGACAGATAGGTCTGTGCTTCTTTGAAGGACCTTGAATAGGTACTTATGGCCAGTTGCAGGCCCGCAAAGACCATGCCCAGCGCTACGGTTATAAGTATCACCAGCACAAGTGCCCCGAGGGGAACACTGAACCCCCCCAGCCCTGGCGACGATCCATTCATACTCAAATAGCCAGGGTTGACCAGAATACCCATGGTCATGCCAGCGAACTGGGCCACGACGCTGACCAGAGAAAATAGAGTTACCGTAAGATATTTGCCAAAGAGGAGCGACATGCGCCCAGGCTTGGTGGTAAGCAAGGGTTCAAAAGTCGATCTTTCCTTCTCCCCTGCCACCAGATCTGTCGCCGCCGGGATACCACCCACCGCAATCATGATGGTCATCATCATCGGCAGCATCATCAATATCATGTGATTACCCGACTTCTGGTCATCGGGTATGGACGCGTAATCTATGCGCACGGGCTGCAAGATGTCAGTGGAGATGCCAAGTTCGTTTAGCCGCTCCACCACCAGAGATTGTCCATAAGCCGCAATCGCCTGATTTACTATGCCGACGCTTCCCGCGGCCATTGTATCCGAATCGTCATAGAGTATAGATATGGCTACAGGCTGGTGGGTTGCGATCTTCTCTTCAAAGTCGGCCGCTACTTCCAGAACAAAACGCGCCTCGCCTTTTTTTATGGCCTCTACGGGATCCACGTTGATCTCTACCAGACGGATGCTCTCGCGGCCGAGGAAAACTCTGTTCTGCAGGAAATCCCTGACTTCGCCCGTGTCAGATGAAGGTGCCAGAGCTACCGTGATGTTCTGCTGGATATCTCTGTCCAGTTTATCCATACCCATGCTCATCAAGCCGAAAAGGACCGGATACATGATCAGCGGTATCAGCAAACTCGAGACCAGGGTGCGGCGATCACGGGCCAAATCTCTGGCTTCCTTGCGGAAAACAATCCACATATGACGCAAGCTCATCGCACTACCTCCGCCAACTTCACGAATATCTCTTCCAGGGAGTCACCGCCGTATTTGGCGCGCAACTCTCCTATACTACCCACGTCAACCAACCGTCCCTGGTGTATTATCCCGATGCGGTCACAGAGCTTTTCCACTTCGTTCATAATATGACTGGACAGAACGATGGTTTTGCCCTCGGCTTTACACTGCAGAATAAAGGCATGCACCTCGCGCATGGCTCCCACATCCAGCCCTGAGGTCGGCTCGTCAAAAAGCATGATGCCTGGGTCGTGTATGATTGACCTGGCAAATGCGGCCTTCTGCTTCATGCCCTTGGAGAGCTTGCCTGCACGCCTATGTATGTAGTCCTGCATGCCAAAGGCAGCAGAAAGCTGGTCAGTTCTTCTCTTTATATCTGCGGAGGGCATGTCATTGAGTTCGCCGAAATAGCGGATGTTTTCGGCGACAGTCAGGCGATCGTAGAGACCCGTTTCTCCGCCAAAAAGGATGCCAATGCTTCCGCGAACTTGCTCGGGATCAGCTACCACGTCATACTTGCCAAGCTTAGCGGTACCCGAAGTCGGCTTCAGCATCGTCGCCAGCATCCTCAAGGTAGTGGTTTTGCCTGCCCCGTTTTCGCCAAGCAAGCCAAAAATCTCGCCCTCCTGCACACTGAAGCTGACGCCGTCTACCGCCACAATATCCCCGAAGGACTTGGTCAACCCTTCAAGCTTAAGCATACAATCACTCCCACGTAATGCGTCCACACAACACCCTCATTATACGTCATCCAGCCCGGCAACTGAACCTCAGGTCAGCTATATTTACAGCACCTTATCACATGACGTTGTCTGAGGCCTGATTGTTCCTGGTCAAAACACAAAACCCAGCCGCACGAACACATCCGCGCAGCTGGGCTTGTGACATGGTCCCAAAGAACATGTATTTTCGAGCACGCCTGTAAGCCGGGTTCTGTTCGTCAGCAAGCTGACGTGGCGACCATCTGTCTAGGATGTGCGTTGCCACACACCTCCAGCGGCCAACCCGGGAGAATGAACGGGCAGTCCTTGACTCTCCCCTATTAGGCCTTGCTCCGGGTGGGGTTTACCCGGCCAACCGGTCACCCGGTTGCCGGTGAGCTCTTACCTCACCATTTCACCCTTACCGTGACATCCAAGATGTCAGTAGGCGGTATGTTTCTGTGGCACTTTCCTTCAGGTCACCCTGACTGGCCGTTAGCCAGCACCCTGCCCTATGGAGCCCGGACTTTCCTCGCGCGGACAAAGTCCGCCCGCGGCCGCCCAGCGTGCTCGAGCCTTAATTTTACTACTAGCCGGCCATCTTGGCAAGGTACGACCTCAGTTGTGCTATTTGCGACAACACATCATGGCGTTTTTCGACACCTGCGCCGTCCCTGGCTCGCAGCAACTGCGCGGCCACCGACTCCAGATGTGCCACATCTCTCTCAACCAGAGTCCTCATAAGCGCGCCGCCCCGAGCGAGATTATGCTCGCCGTACATGAGACAAAGGCGATCCGCGAATATTTGTGGTGTAGCATTCTTCTTTGGTGCTGCAGATATTATCTGGTAAATGAAGCCGCCGTCTGAGACGAGGGTTTCATCTTCAGCAACAAAACCCAGTTCTTTCAGGCACGAACGGACCTTGCCGGCATCAACGTTTGGCTGCAAAACCAGCTGTTTAACAGACTCAAGCTTCTCTCTTCCGCGGCAGAGAATGTCGGCAATTGTCTTGCCGCCCATGCCGGCAATGCAAAGGGCGTCCGCTTCTCCCATGTGAAGCGGCCCCAGACCGTCACCCAGGCGGACACTGACCTCGTCCATGAGAAAGGCCTCTACAACCGCCAGCACCGTCTGCTGATAAGGATCCTGGCTCAGCTCCACCGCAACACCCCGGGAGGCTTTTCCAGCAAGCACAGCCTCGCAAATCAGGTACCCGTGGTCACTGCCGATGTCAGCCAGACAATGACATGGCTTTAGTAGGTCTAGAACGGCCGAGAGCCTGGTCGAAAGGCGTTTGGCCTGCGTCATGGCAGTACGGTAAGACCCTTTTTTTCAAGGGCCTCCCTGATGCTTCCCGCCGACTGTGGATCTTTCACCAGTATGGTGTGCAGATGGACTCCTTCGGTAAGGACCAGCAAGGGTTCTGCCTTGCTTTCCCGCATTTTCTCCAGAAACCGATCGGCATCGTACCGCGATCCAACGTTAAGTACAGCGGTGATCTCACCGTAGAGGGGATGTTCTACTGTTACGTCCACCACCATGCCCCCCAGGTCCACTATGGTGTACAACTCGTCGCGGATCTCGGCAACGTCAGAGGAGTGCCTGGACACCACCGTAAGCCTTCCTACCGCCGCTTCCGTTTGCGCGCTGGAAAGGTATCCCTGGGGTGTGGCAATAATCTGCTCCCCGGCCGCACGAAGTATAGCCACGTCAGAGACAATTACCTGCCTGGTGACCCCCAGCAATTCGCTCAGTTCAGCCCCCGTGTAAGGCTTATCCGCACCCTTAAGCAGGCTCAGTATGTGCGCCCGCCTTTCCCTGCTATTCACTGGCACCACCCCTTCTCACACCATATTCTATCGTTCTGACCAGAGACTGCAAAGCTTTCTGGTCCTCTTCGTCCAGTTTGCCCGAAAGCATCCGTTGCAGGCAGTACTGATTTACAGCGCCATATATGACAATTGCCTCCGAAACATAACTCGCTCTGCTCAGAGGTACATCCTTCGGAAGTACTCTGGTAAGAAAATCCTCGAGACACGAGAGCGTCTCCGCCTGTTGCCTTTCCCACAGTAGCTTCAGCTCCTGGGTCAGGCTCACAGGGATGGCCGTGAGAGACTGGACCAGGCAGACGCTTCGCTCGTACGCCCCCATCTGATAATCCACAAAAGACCGCAAGCCCTCGCCCAGTTCGGCCGCCTCGGTGAGTGCATCCGCCAGGCCCTCGTTGTAAAGAGAAAGCAGATAATCGAGGGAGTCATGAAAGAGATGCTGCTTGCTGGGGAAGTACTCGTATACTGTGCCCTTGCCGATAGCGGCAGTGGCCGCAATGTCCTCAATCTTCGCAGCGTGAAACCCCTGTCTGGCAAAGAGCTCAATAGCGGCCTCCATTATCTCAGTGCGGCGGACCTGTCTAGAAGCCATTACTGACACCCCCTCCAGACGCACTGCCAAGTGCGCCAATTCTTCGCATTATCCAGATGCCCAGATCATCGAACAATGTGTAGATCGTGGGGACAAGGACCAGGGTTAGCAAAGTGGCTGCACTCAGCCCTCCAATCACTGCCGTTGCCAGAGGAGCCAGCGCCTCGCCCCCCTCGCCGAATCCCATGGCCATGGGCACCAGTCCCAGCACTGTGGTCAGCGTGGTTATGACAATAGGTCGCAACCTTATCGGCCCCGCGTTGACGATTGCTTCGGTACGGCTTTCGCCCATACCGCGTCGAGTGTCGATGTAATCTATCAACACTATGGCGTCATTTACCACTATGCCCGCCAGAATTATGGCACCGATCAGGGCAGGAACGCTTAGCGGTCTACCCGTCAAAAACAGAGCCAGAGCCGCGCCAGAGAAGGAGAGCGGCACGGCAGTTATGATGGTAAAAGGCTGCAACAAAGCTTCAAACTGCGCAGCCAATATGACATACACCAGCACCACGGCCAATATCAGGGCCAAAGTCAGATCACTGTAGGCGTCCTGAAGCTCCTGATTCTGTCCGCCCATTTCGTAACTGTAGCCGCCCGGCAGTTCCAGTCTTGATAGGGCCAGCTCCACGTCTGCGGCGACGCTACCCACATCTCGACCGAAGACTTCGCTGTTTATGGTGACGGTGCGCGCCTGGCCGTCCCGGTTGATAGTGAAGGGCCCCTGCGCAGTCCCAATGGAAGCGATCTGTGACAGTGGCACGCTGATGCCGACGGGTGTTGCTATCATAGTGGTCGATAGCAGAGACAGCTCGTCTCTAAATCGCTGGTCGCCCCTCAGCACCACATCTATCTCGCGACCGTCAAGCTTGTAGCGTGTGGCCACTCTACCCGACAAAGTTGTCCGCACCGATTGAGCCACCTGAGCCGCTGTGAGTCCATACTGTGAAGCCTGAGTCCTGTCTACGACAATCTGTACCTCTGGCACCCCCACAGCCACGTTAGAACGCACCTCACGGGTGCCCTCGACCGACTGGATGGTGCCTACCAGAAGTTCTGACCATTCGTTCAGTACGTCGACCTCGCGCCCCTTCAGCGTCACGCTGATGGCGGCACCTCCAAGGCCCCCGCCCATCATCACCGTCGACGAAACTTCAACGCTGATTTCTGCGCCGGGCAGGGTCGAGGTGAAGTTGCGCACCTCATCGGCCACCTCGGGCGTTGACCTTTGGCGCTCGTCCCGGCCCACCAGTTGCACTTCGATATTGCCTCGATTGGCTCTGTCCATACCAAAAGCGAGCCCACCCCTGCCGCCTACGGTACTCCGCACCGCCGACACTTCAGAGATTCCCCGCAACATTTCCTCTATCTCACCAATGACACTATCCGTCTCGGCCAGAGATGATCCCGCCGGCATCGATACGTTGATGGAAATCTGGCCTTCGTCCATGGCGGGGATAAACTCCGAACCCAGACTCCACAGCGAAGTCAAGCTTGCAGCAAACACCGCAAGACCAACCAGCAACGTCAGGGCGCGGCGCTGCAGGCTAAACCGCAGCAGTCGCTTATAGGAGTCCAGCAGTCCGGCAAAGAAAGCGTCAAACTTGGCCCCCACACTCCCGCCCCGGCCCGTTGACGGACTGTTAACGCCGGGAGGGTTGCTGCCTCTAACCTTAAGCAGCTTGCTGGCCAGCATTGGGACCAGCGTCAACGATACCACGAGGGAGACCATCAGCGACATCGAAGTAGTCAGTGCCAGTTCCTTGAAGAGCATTGCCGTCAGCCCTTCCACGAACACTATGGGCAAAAAGACCGCCACCGTAGTCAGAGTTGAAGCGGTAATCGACATGGCAACCTCTTTGGTGCCCAGAACCGCGGCATCCACCCGACTGTGACCATCTTCCATGAACCTGTATATATTTTCGAGCACCACTATGGAGTTATCCACCAGCATACCAACGCCCAGCGCAAAGCCGCCCAGTGTCATAATATTTAGAGTGATACCGTTGTAGTATATAAGGATAAATGTGGCAATAATCGAAACGGGTATTGATGTTCCGATTACCAATGTGCTCGGCACGCTGCGAAAAAAGAGGAAGAGAATGATCATGGCCAGAAGCGAACCGACAACAGCCTTATCCACCAGGTTGCTAATTGAGAGACGTATGAAGAGCGACTGGTCAAAAACTGTGTGTACGGTCAGTTCAGGGTATTCAGCCTGAATAGCAGCAATTTCCTGTCGCGCCAGATTAGCGGCGCTGACGGTGTTGGTTCCCGACTGTTTCTGTATAGCCACGCCCACGCTGCGTTGCCCATTCAAGCGCCCCAGAGAAGTGACTTCTCTGGTAGCCAGCGAAACCTCCGCCAGTTCGCCCAAAGTCACTATGCCGCCTGTAGCCATAGGTATGGGAAGTTCCCGCATTTCCTCAAGACTGGAAAACTCGCCAATGGTGCGCACTGTCAGCTGCTGTTCTCCCTGCCAGGCACTCCCGGCTGGCAGGTTCAGATTCTCGGCAGCGAGAATCTGGGCCAGGTAGTCGATGGTTATCCCATAGCCTGCCAGCCGTTCAGACCTCACATCCACCGTAATATATTGTTCCAGTCCACCGGTAACGCTTACGGAGGCCACGCCATCCAGTCTCTCAAGGCGAGGTTTTAGCACATCCTCTGCAAAAGCCTGTTGCTCCATAACATCCTGACTGCCAGTAAGCGAAAGCTGCAATATTGGCAGGGCGTTGGGATCAATACGCATCACCATAGGTGCCGAAACTTCACTAGGAAAGAACCGCCTTACCATGTCCACCTTTTCGCGCATTTCCAGCGCCGCGAAGTTCATATCGGTGCCGAAATTGAACTCGGCAATTACCAGCGAAGATCCTTCGCTGGTTCGCGACGACACATTCTTTATGTTTGACACTGTCCCCAGCACTTCTTCCAGGGGTGCCGTGATGAGTTTTTCCATTTCTTCTGGACCAACCCCCGGGTAGGTAACACTCACCACCGCCACGGGAATCTCCAAGGCAGGCAAAAGATCAATGGGCAACCTGGACAGAGACGTCAGACCCAGAATCACAATGACCAGCATCAGCATCACCGTGGTAATGGGTTTCTTTACTGCCAGCTGGATGAAGTCCACTACTGCTCCCTCACTATCTGTATCCGTGAGCCGTTTTGCAGGTACTGCTGCCCTCTGACAACCACACGGCTTTCCAGGTTAATACCGGAAATCAGTTCCAACAACCCCCCTGATACCAGGCCTGTTTGCACTTCGACAGCCACTGCGCGATCACCCTCCACCAGGAAAACAACCTGACGACCCTCTCGCTCAACAACGGCCCGGCTGTCAATCACCATGACGCCTTCACGAACCTCAGTCTCTATGACCAACTCGGCAAACATGCCTGGCTTGATCAGGTGGTCGGCGTTATCCGCCAGGACAGTAACGGGGTACAGGCCGGTCTGAGCGTTGGGAGCGGGACTGACAGTATAAACTGTTCCCTGCACTTCGACACCGGCTGCCGCGACCAGGGCTTTTATTGGCATGTCCGGGTAAATGCTGTTTATCACCATCTGCGAAACGTCCACCTGAACCTTTATCGTGTCAATACCTACAATCACCACAGCCGGTTGCGAGGTGCTCACATATTCTCCGGCCTGTACGTTCACCGTCGAAACCACTCCGCTGGAGGTAGCCTTAACGCTGGTATTGAGCAGAGCGTCCTGTGCCTGCGTGTAAGCAAGCTGGGCTTGTCTGAGGTTTATTTCTGCCAGGGAGATGCTTCCGTCACCCGCTGCGAATTCGGCCTGCTCCATTTGTGCCCGCAGCATGGATTGCTCCTCTTTAAACATAAGTTCCGCCTGCTGAAATTGAACCAGCGACAGCGCGCCCGCCTCGTAGAGAGTGCGGTTGCGAGCGAAATTATCGGCGGACAGCTGAAGTTTTTCCGCAAACAGCTCTGTGCTACGGCTTAAGTTGCCAGCGGCCAGTGCCTGCTGTTGCCTTGCCAAAGACAGATTTGCGTTGGCAGCCTGCACCGCCAGCCTTGCCTGTTCGACCTGCCTCGCCACATCGACTTTCTCCAGAGAGAAGAGCGTTTCCCCTGCCTGTACCCGGTCACCGACCTTGACCAGCACGGCCTCCACCTTGCCCATCATTTTTGGCAACACCATTGAAGTGTAGCTCGGCAAAACCCTGCCGCTAAAACGATGCTCCAGAGCCAGAGTCTGTATCGTCGCATGTCCAACTTCCACAGGCACATATCGCTCGGCCGGTGGCGCAGGCTCTGTTTTGCCCAATGAACAGGACGTCGATAATATCATCAGTAGGAACCCGAGCGCCGCTAATCTCCTCATAACCAGCCTCCTAAAGGGTCAGACCATCGAGCATGAAGCGGTAACGCGTCAGTGTCATAAACAGGTCTCGTTCCGCTTCCTGAACAAGACGACTCGCTGAATACAGTTCATGCCGTTCAGACTCAAGTCCGATAGCGGACAGCATCCCCAGCTCATATCTCAGTTCAGCATGGCCGAAGAGCCGCTTCTGAAGTGCATACTTCTCATTGGACAATGATAGAGCAGACTCCTTGGCTGAGATATCATCCACAAGTCGGCGAAATCCAAGAGCCAGCTTGCGTTCTTCCTCAGAATATCGAATACGCGCATTAGCCAGTTCATACTCAGCAATCCTGCGCTCCGGAGAGCTACCGGCGATTCTATCCACGGCCCGAGCCTTCAGAACCACGTCCGTTGCCAGGCTCTGAAGGGTCAGATTGCTGCCGCGTATCCTTTGCAGGTCCCTAGCGTAGTCCACTTCCTCGTCCATAGTGGAAAAGTCGTACATAGGCTCTGCGATCCGCAACGGTGTATCGTGTGCCTGTCCCAGCAGGAGGTTTATCTCGGCGACAATGCCACTCTGCTGAACCTCCAGCATCGCTACCGCACGATTGAGCTCCTTCGCCGTCTGTGCCACTCGCTGCGCCTCCTGAACGGTTATCAGACCAAGGCTAACCTGTATATCTGCAATTGCCAGCTGCCGAGATATGAGCGTAACACTCTCTTCCAGGCTCACTAGCTGAGCACTCATCGAATGGTAGGCAAAAGCATAAGCCTCCACTGCCAGGGTGAGTTGCCGAACGGCCATGTCGCTTTGCAGCCTGGCTTTCTTGAGATTTGTCGCCAGATCCTCCCTCTGGTATTCCAGGCTTAAAATCTGATCAATCAGAGCGTCCCTATTGGAAACCAGAGCAGATCTCGCCTGCCTGTGAGCCTCCGTAACCAGTTCATTCATGCGCTCCTCAAACTCCCCCTCTGGCTCAGGAAAGGGTAGCTCCAGAGCGGGGAACTCGCCGATGGCTCGGTCGAGTTCACTGTAGACGTCAAACAGCGTCTGGCGGCCCTCCAGCAAAGCCTCCTGACCTGCTTCTACCATGGCAATGGCATTCTGCGTCATTTGGACAGCGGTATTTCGTGATGCAATCTTCCCCTGCATTTCCCCAGGCCTTACAGTCTCGACAGCCACGAAGCCGTATATATCGGCGGCGCCACCTTGCATCCAGTTTTCCACCAGGAGGGCGTATTCCTGACCCGGGTTCAGACGACGCGAAAGTCGCAGACTGAGGGAAAGACCATCATCGGCCAGCTCCATTTTACTGACGCTGCCATAGTCGTCGACGCGAAAACTAACGCCAAATATGTCGTCGACAGTCTGAGGTGAGGCGAACTGGACGACAATAATGTCCGTCTCAAATACCTCAATATCATCAATTGCAGGTACAAGCAAAGGCGATAACTCAGTGGCCGCCTGCGCAATAGGCAGCACCAAAAGCAGAAACAACAAGACAAACGCGGTGCACAGCATTCTCTTTCTCAAGTTACAGCCCCCCAGGTTTGGTTGCGGCATTTAGACTGACCGGTCGGTCAGTCTTACTCAATTATCGTACGTTTTAGCGCACAAAAGGTCAAGTCAGGCTATATCCATTATGGGGACCGGACGAATGAATTGTAATATTCTGCGAATCGTATTATAATATTATGTATAGTAAGGAGGGATAAACGTGACTGAAAAACATGACAAGTGGGTATGCAAATCCTGCGGACACGTTAGAGAGATGGACACTGGATGGGCCGAAGCCAAAGATCCCGCGCCCGAGGTAAACATGGGCAGCGTACTGCCACCTCCCCCGGAAGTAGAACCGGTCGTTAAGTCCGATGTAGCAGATTCAGAATACGTGGATGTCGGCCTGGGCTTTGCTCTGGGCGACTGCAATGAGTGCGGTGGCCATTCCTGGCAACGCATAAGCCTCAGTAGCCTGGAAAAAGAAGACCCCAAGGTCGAAAAGCCCGAAAAGTCAGAAGCCGTACCTGTGGAGAAGGGATTCCAGGAGATCATTCCCCCGTCACCGGAAATCAGCCAGAATACGATTATGATGCAGGACACCTACAGTCCGCCGGCAACGGATCCGGAGCGTCCGCCACGCGAGCCGTCTGAACCCCCGGAACCCGGCGTAGCCGGTTCTCCGTCGACTGTTCCTCTCGGCGGTGAGGAAACCAACCCCAACATGTTGCTCCCCTTTGAAGCAGAACTACCTGCGGCCAAAGTCCCGGAAGGCGAAGCTCCGAAAAAGGAGAAGTACGTGTGTAAAGAGTGTGGTGGCATTCTCGAAGTAGAGATTGACCAGGTCAAGTTGCCGCTGTGCTCCCACTGCGGTTCCTCCGGTTGGCTTAAAGAGTCCTTCTAATCAGGCTCAGGGACCCCACGCCAGTAACCGCAAGGGATCACGTCATTTTTGACGTGATCCCTTTTCTCGTGGTTTTCCTGTGGCGGTTCTCATCTGCGGTATGAATACGACGGGTAACGCCTTCTGCGTCGCCGTCGTCTGATCAGGCGAACTGTCACTATCAAAGGCACCAGCAGCACAAGCACAAGCAGAGCCAAAGCATACGGCCATACTGTTCTCGTATTCTGTCGTCCCGAAACAGTCTGGTAGTATACGGGCACCGTAGCTACGCCTTTGTTACCAACGGGTTGAGCTGACGCGTATTCGGCAACTGTTTGCCAGACTTTGAGCTCATGCCCATCCCGGTACACTATGGCTTCTTCCGGGGTGATGGGGTTGCCCGCAGCGTCTTTCATGACCAGTCCCAGACTCGGCAGCAGGTCGCCAACCATGGGGAGAAATGCCGCCAGGTAATAATCGGACACCACATGATACAGAGCGTCATCACCGCGCTTCAAGGGTACAAACTGGTCGCCTTGCTGCAGACCCTGCCCCGTAAACCTCTGAGCCGAAATCACTGCGCGTGTGCTGGGAATGGGAGTTCCCTTGCCCGGCAACCGGGCCAGGATGGCCAAAGCGGGGTCATAGGTCATGCGCAACCCAGACACCTGAAGAAAATAGCTGTCTCCCAGTAATTCCGAAAGTAGCAGGGAAATTTCGAGCACCCTGCGGACCTCTTCACCGGTGAAATAGAACGCGACCAGAGGATAGCCGGGTCTTTGGTCCGGACCAGCCCCCAGGCTCACCAGGTCAAGCAGATCAAGCAAGGCTACGTTTCCTTTGGCCGACGCGGTGGTACCTGGCAATAATGACCCCCGGATGACACCGTCAGCTTGAAACGCGAAATCTACCTTCGCTCCCGTTGCCTGCTCCCCCACCGCCCTCATGGCGTCGGCCACGAAGTTGCCAAATGGTGTCTCGGTAAAGGTGGGCTTGTTGCTTACGACAAACTCGGACGCCACAACCACGTCAGAAATGTTCGTGAAACGTCCGTCTGTCAAATCCGCAATAAGACTGTTAAGCTTCTCGACATGCCCTCTTATCATCTGGCCAACGGCAGCATCCTCGCCTACGGCGTCATCAAGAGGAATCAGGACCGATGATCCCGGACCGCTGTTGCGCAGGCTGACCGCCTTGCTGATCGGATCAAAGGCCAGCGCCAGTACCCCAAGATTGCCCAGAGAAGACCCGGTCTGAGCGATGATGGTTCCGTTCACCAGACGAGGCTGGGTAAGCGCGGTATGACAGTGACCGCTAATGATAACATCTATGCCGCTGACAAATCTGGCCAGATCCTCGTCTTCATCAAGGCCTGCGTGATTCACGGCAATAATCACGTCGGCTCCGGCGGCTCTGAGAGTCTCTACCGCCGCTTTTGCCACGGCGACTTGGTCGGCGAATTCCACTGGTTTTGCCAGAGGAGCCACATCAACCGCGTCCACACCAATAATGCTGAAGAATCCCAGGGTCAGACCATTCTCCAGGGTGAGCGTATGCGTACTCTGTATGCCCATGTTAAGCAGGTCGTGGCCTTCTGGCGGTCTCGTATTGCTCGCCAGAAGCGCGGTTCGGCTCGCGGCCCCTGGGTATCCTGCGGCAGCCAGATAACTGGCCAGCAACTCTGGACCAAAGTCATATTCATGATTGCCTATGGCAACCACGTCGTAGCCGATTGCCTGCATAAGCTCCAGTTCCACTGCGTAACCCTCCAGAGCCAGCCAGGCAAAGGGTGATCCACCCAGGAAATCTCCTGCAGAGATCAGCACCGTAGGCTCCCCGGCCTGTGTTTTTGCGGTTCTAATCTCTTTTACCAGCTGGGCCAGTCGCGCGAAACCGCCAATTGTTGGATCACTTCCGTCCGGGTCATAATCGGTCAGTGGCGAAGGCAACAGAGCTGAATGCTCGTCGTTTGTGTGCAGCAGAGTGAACAGCAACTCGCCCGACTGCGCCTCTGCCTTGCCTTGTCCGGGCATTGGCCCCAAAGATGCAAACATTAGCGTGAAAACAAGCAGCCCGCAGATCAATCTCTTCATGACGTCCCTCCTTAGGTCTCTATTATTTTCTGCCTCGAGGCGGGTATTCCCTGCAGGTCAGACAAATGTCCTTGTCTTCTCAGTTCCAGAGAGCTGTGCTATCCTTAAGGGAAAGTGAGGTGAGAAGCATTGCGTAAGCTAATCTGGGGGGCTGCGTTGGCCGTGATATCGTACGTCACCACGAGGCTGCTCTCTTCCAGCCAGCTCCTCGTGGAGCAGCGCTATTCCACAACAGTATATCCCCGCATAGCGGCCTTTCTCAGCCGAACCGCAGGTCGTTTCAGCTTCTCGCTGGCAGAAATACTCCTGTTAGTTTTCCTGGCCTTTCCCTTCGTCTATATGCTGCGCAAGCCAAGCCTCAAACGCTTCATACACCTGCTTGTTTCATACCTGACCACTCTATTTGTTCTGTATTTCATGTTTGTGAGCCTGTGGGGACTCAACTATTTGCGACTACCTCTCGGCGATATCATGGGGTTGAGCCTGAGACCATCCAGTGTGGAAGAGTTGCGGGATCTTTCTCTGTATCTCATAGAGCAAGCCAATGAATACCGACTTCTGGTGCGGGAGGATGAGCACGGGGTCATGACCCTCAACGACACCCGCCGCGAGTCCCTTCACCGGGTCCAGACAGGTTACGACATAGCCCAGGGGCTGGTGCCGGAACTGGCGGGAGTCTATTCCCCGCCAAAAGGCGCCCTCATTTCCACTGCCCTATCTTACCTGGGCATTGCGGGAATATACAGTCCCTTTACCGGAGAAGCGCATATTAACATCAACATGCCCTCCTCCTCGATCCCGGCCACAGCAGTCCACGAGGCGGCGCATCAACGCGGCTTCAGTCGAGAAGATGAAGCCAACTTCATAGCTTATCTGGTTTGCAGCCTGCATCCAGACGCCGACTTTCGTTATTCCGGCACATTGCTGGCCCTCAATCACACACTCAACGCCCTCTACAGGGCAGACCGGAAGGTATTCAACGAGATCGTCATCCTCTATTCCGACGGGTTGCGACGTGACCTTGCCTTCGTGCGCACTTTCTGGCAAAGATATGAGGGTCCTGCTGAGCGGGCCGCCGATCGTGTTAATGATGCCTATCTCAGAGCAAACCAGCAGCAGGACGGTGTGGCCAGTTATGGCCGCATGGTGGACTTGTTACTTGCCTTCGCAAGGGACAGAGGCATCATAGGCGTTGAGACCGACGGTGAAGCCGGGCCAGAGGACAGTCGGCTTTTCGTCGAAGGTTCGCTGACTGCCCGTCAAAGGCAGACTATTATTTCCGGCCTGGAGCCACACGAGATGACCTACGGTCAGGCAAGGAACTTCATGGAGCGACCTGCCAGAGGTGTAACTCCATACTCCGGCGCAGTGGAACACATCTTCGTCCACCCGCTGATACCCTTTCCTGAAGTCACCTTTTCCCATCGCCAGGCCAATGGATTTGACGACTGGTTTGTCACGTCAAAGGAGTTCCAGCTCTTGCTGGAAGAACTTTACACCAGAGACTTCGTGCTGGTGAATCACGAAGACGTATACGAAGAATACATGGTCTCAGGCGCGTGGCGCATGCGCAGAAAAGAGCTTTGGCTGCCCGAGGGCAAAAAGCCGCTGATTATTTCCATTGATGATATGAACTACTATACCTACATGCGAGAAGCCGGGCTTCCGGATAAGCTGGTTCTGGACGCCGACGGGAGAATTGCCCTCGCAGGTAGACGGCGTGACGGCACAGAATATGTCAGCCGCACCGCCTGTGTTGTTCCCGTGCTCGACGACTTTGTGTCGAGGTTCCCCGACTTTTCCCACAAAGGCGCCAAGGGCACGATCGCTTTGACCGGGTATGAGGGCATCCTCGGATATCGCATTCAGCATGCGAACCCACAGCGTCACGATGAGCAGACAGCCGTTATGCCAGTTGTAGAGCAGCTTTTGAAAAGCGGCTGGAGGTTTGCATCCCACAGCTGGGGGCACCGTGACTTCAGCGCTATGAGCTATGTCAACTTTGTAACTGACGCGGATCGCTGGCAAACGGAAGTGGGCAGCCTGATCGGGCCGACCAATGTCATGATATATCCCTTCGGGGCCAGCGTGCCACAGGATTCTCCAAAGTTCGCCTACCTGCTGAGCCAGGGTTTTCGCGTATTCTGCGCCGTGGGCCCTAACTCTTTCGAGCAAATGGCCAGCGGTCGGCCCGCTGTCATGAAAGACCGCCGCGCGGTAGACGGCATAGCTCTGCGTCAAAAAAGGCACGAAGACATTTTCGCTGCCGAACGCGTCCTGGATTTGGCCGCAAGGCCCATACGATAGGGGGATGAACATGCGCAGGTTCTTTATTGTCGATGTTTTTGCCGAGAAACGTTATCAGGGAAATCAGCTCGCCGTTGTCCTTGATTGTGACGATCTGTCCACCAGTGACATGTTGAACATAACCCGGGAGATGAACTATTCGGAGACTACCTTCATCGTCAACCCGACTGCTGCCCAGGTGAGAATATTCACCCCCGGAGAGGAGGTACCCTTCGCAGGACATCCGACCCTTGGCACAGCGTACATACTGCAACAGGAGGTACTGAAGCAGGAAGTGCCCGGTCTGGACCTGCGAGTTCCTGCCGGGGTTATACCCGTGACCTTCAGCTACGCGGATGGAGTACCGGAGGAAATCTGGATGAAGCAATTGCCTCCTGTCTTCGGCCGTACCGTCAACCCAGAGGACATGGCGCGGCTACTCAACATTGGTGTTGCCGACATTGACCTGAACTTCCCTGTGCAGGAGGTATCCACCGGACTACCTTTCATCATCGTGCCCCTTACGAGTCTTGACGCGTGCCGGCGATCTCGACCATACGGTCCAGATCTGCTTCGCTTTGTCGCCGACTACGACGCCAAGAACATACTTGTCTTTACAAGGGAGACTTATTCACTGCAGAACCAGCTTAACGTGCGGGTATTTACCGACTATCTAGGCATACCCGAGGATCCCGCCACTGGAAGTGCCAACGGATGCCTGGCCGGGTATCTTGTACGGCACGGCTACTTCGGCTCGGATCCTGTCGAGGCTCGCGTAGAACAGGGTTATGAGATGAACAGGCCCTCACTTCTGCTCATGCGCAGCCAGATGGTTGACAGTGAGATCGATATCCGCATTGGCGGTCGCGTCATTCCGGTGGCCAGAGGAACACTGCTTTAGTTCTCATCATAAAAACCGCGCCGATGCTTTTTGGTATCGGCGCGGTTTTCGCGTGCGGCTATGCAGCTTCATACGATACTGTTTACAGGACGAGTTTGCCTAAGTTCACTGCGTTCATGGCACTACCATGCTCCAGATAGTAGTGCAGCTTCTCGAATATTTCCCTGTAATAGCCATCCCGAAACTCCACCGCGTGGGAAGCGGCATGGGGTGACATTACCACGTTTTTAAGCTCATGTATGGGGTACCGAGAAGGAAATGTGGGTTCGTAGGAACCCATTTCGGGATATTGATACCACACGTCAAGTCCGGCCCCGGCCAAAACTCCCTGACTCAAAGCCCAATACAGGGCTTCCTCTTCGATAATCTCACCACGGGCGATATTGACCAGGAATCTGCCGTGCATGCTGGCAAGTATCTCCCTGTCGATGCTCCCTCGCGTGAGATCAGACAGGGGTGCGCAGACAAACAGCACGTCGCAGGCCTCTGCCATCGCCCTGATATCTTCAACGTACACATCAGCCAATCCCTTGTCCAGGTCCCGCTTCAGACCTATCACAGTGACGTCAAAGGGACGCAACAGAGTGATCAAATGACTGCCTATGGCGCCCATACCGAAAATACCACACTTCTTTCCATGGAGGCTGTGCCAGTACTCCTCACCCCATCGCTTGCGCGTCAGCCAGACGCCCTCACGTTGCATTGCTGTGTGCATCTCCACCACTCGGCCCATCACCGCCAGCGCAAGGGCCAGGGCCTTCTCCGCCACGGCCTTTGCTCGGCCGTGGCTGTTGACCACTGTGATACCCCTTTCGTGCATCCTCTTCAGCGGAAAACGGTTGAGACCGGTATACGGTACGAACACTGCCCGCAAAGACTCGGCGGCTTCCAGCTCAGATTCAGACAGAGTCCTGGCCAGCAGAACCTCAGCGCCGGCAAAATCTCGTTCATTGTTGCCCAGTACCTCTATTTCCAATTCCGGGAA
Organism: Firmicutes bacterium UBA2296; assembly: GCA_002345475.1. Taxonomy (GTDB): domain Bacteria; phylum Bacillota; class UBA994; order UBA994; family UBA994; genus UBA2296. Next base: position 4,262 of record DDWC01000013.1, on the reverse strand, counting down.
CGCTGTGCGCAACTCTGCTATATGGCTCTTGACATAGCGGTCAGGCTCTCCAATGGCTACAGTCAGTTTCAAATTAACTACCTCCTCACAAGGCTCTCATAAGTTCCTTCTCCATATAGTCAAACAAAGACCAGTCCGCCTGTTCCTGCCACTTCTCTTCCAGTGTGGCTAAAGCAGATCGCATTATGCGGCACAGGCTAAGAACAGCGGCCAGAGTTTCCGAGCCGCCAATGGAAGAGACAGCCAGCTGCATTTGCTCGCGCACCTGAGGCGGCAAGCGGCCTTCCAGTCGTTTTGTTCCCAGCTGCCCGTTAGCTGGATCATACAGTGATCTTAATACCACACCCAGGTCTCCCGCCAGATGCGACGCCAGGCGCGCCGACCAAAGAACATCGTTGCGACGCCATGCTGCACCAAACTCGAGAAGCGTAAAACTGAACTCAGAAAAATGTCCATGTATCGCCTGCCAGTTGAGGCTGTGGTCCTTCATGCCAGCGGCCAGCGCCGACAGTCTGCTATCGGGATCCCAGAGAGAGCGGATGGCGCCCACAGGTGGGAAGTTGTCGGGCGTTACCGCATATAGATCCACATGCAACCCGTCAGTAAAAACAGCGACAACCTGTGGCCCGACAAAGTTGGACTCGCTGTGATAGAGAATGTCAGCATAGCTTTGCAGTATGTCGAGACGCCGCTCCAGAAAAGAAGCAAGTTCGCCCTGTTCTACGAGACAATAGATATCGACGTCAGCATGCTCATCGTCAAGGCCGAGCGCCAAGGATCCCTTGAGAAACACAGCCCTGACCGCCTCGTCTTCACGGGCGGCACGGGAGATAGCCTCAACTGCTGTCCATTGTCTATTCACACGAACTGCCCCCTGTCTGATTAATTGACCTCCTGCAGGTGACAGAGACTGTTAATGCCTAGAACCTGCCAACGACCGGAATGTGCCGCGTGACGCACTACCGTCAAACCAGTGTTGTCGATCTGCAGGCCAGACATGAAGGCAAATGTAGTCGGGGGCACGCCCATTACATGGGCCAGCATTACCCGAATACATCCGCCATGGCTGGCGATACACAGAGTCTCACCATTGTGCCCGGCCACAATCCTGTCCAGACAACCGGATACCCGCTGATAAAGGTCCCAGTAGGATTCGCCTTCGGGCCTCCTGGTGTACAGCTGGTCTGCCTGCAAGCGGTTCCAGATGTCTGGGTTTGCTTCTTTGGCCTGCGGCGCAGACATGCCCTCCCAGTCACCGACGTCTATCTCCTGCAGGCCATGATCGAAGACTATTTCAGCGCCCTTTTGCCCCGCTGCTACAGCCTGTGCCGTAGCCTGAGCACGCAGCAGCGGACTGCTGTATATCCTGCTTATCTGATAACGCCCGGATAGCCATGTGCCAAGTTTGCTTGCCTGTTCCAGACCTGTATCGTTAAGTGGAACGTCCATCCTGCCCTGATAGATTCCCTGCTGGTTATAGTCTGTCACTCCGTGCCGAACGATCAAAATGGTCGTCATTGCACACCTCCTGTACCATATCATTTTACCAAAAACACGTACTAAATGAGAACCTTTACGAACAATTCGTTTGTGAGCAACCATCTAAGCGGAAATCCCCGTTCAGTATTGAACGGGGATTTCGCAATCCTGCAAGCTGCTGTTGCCATTATCGCAGCTAATTCTTGACGAATGGTGGGCGATGACGGGCTCGAACCGCCGACATCCTGCTTGTAAGGCAGGCGCTCTCCCAGCTGAGCTAATCGCCCTTGTTCTAGAGATTGGAGATTAGACGCTAGACGTTAGACTTCAGGTGTTGTCCCGCAAACTTCTAACTTCTAATTTCTAACTTCAAGAAATGGTGGGCCCACTAGGACTCGAACCTAGGACCAATCGGTTATGAGCCGACCGCTCTGACCAACTGAGCTATGGGCCCGCATGGCTCCTCAGGTAGGACTCGAACCTACAACCTACCGGTTAACAGCCGGTTGCTCTGCCGTTGAGCTACTGAGGAAGATTGCTTTTTAGCACACCTGTTATTATACGCAAAGGCATTAAGGCCGTCAATGTCATGTTATTCGAGGAAATCCTTTAGCCACTTGCTGCGGCTGGGGTGCCTGAGCTTGCGCAAGGCCTTGGCCTCAATTTGCCTGATGCGCTCACGGGTGACACCGAATTCCTGGCCAACCTCCTCCAGAGTTCGGCTGCGACCGTCCTCGAGACCAAAACGCAGACGCAGAACTTTTTGCTCCCTAAGCGTCAGCGTCGAAAGCACATCGTCCAGCTGCTCTCTCAGTAAGGCGTAAGCAGCGGCATCCGCCGGGGCCGGAGCATCCTCATCCGGAATGAAATCGCCCAGATGCGAATCTTCTTCTTCACCGATGGGTGTTTCCAGAGACACTGGTTCCTGTGCGATCTTGTGTATCTCGTGGACTCTCTCCACGGGCATTCCCATCTCTTCCGCTACTTCTTCGGGAGTGGGCTCGCGTCCCAGCTCCTGTAGCAACTGGCGTGTCACCCTTACCAGCTTGTTAATGGTCTCTACCATGTGCACAGGAATGCGAATCGTTCTGGCCTGATCTGCAATAGCCCGGGTAATGGCCTGGCGAATCCACCAGGTGGCATAAGTGCTGAACTTAAAGCCCTTGCGGAAATCGAACTTCTCAACGGCCTTCATCAGTCCAAGGTTGCCCTCCTGAATCAGGTCCAGAAATAGCATGCCGCGCCCAACGTATCGTTTGGCAATGGACACTACCAGACGCAGATTTGCCTCGACCAGGCGCCGCTTGGCCTCCTCGTCACCTGCCTCCATCCGTTTAGCCAGCTCGACCTCCTCATCGGAGGTAAGCAACGGCACTCTGCCGATTTCCTTGAGGTACATGCGCACAGGATCGTCCAGTCGGATACCGTCAGGAATACCTATATCTCCTGTGTCTCCTTCGTCCTCACCTTTGCGTGGAGATCTATCGGTGTCTTCCGTTTCATCCGCCGGCTGTCCCTCAGCTCCCGCGGCTACCAGATCTATGCCCAGTGTGCCAAGGCGTTCGTACAGCTCTTCAATTTGCTCAGGATCAAGCTCAACTTCCGCCATAGCTTCGCCTATTTCTTTGTACGTCAAAACACCGCGCTTTTGGCCGCGTTCTATCAGTTCTCTGATGGCTTCTGTCTGCAGTTCCTTCTTATTCAAGGTAAATCCCCCCCTGAGACCCGGGTGGCCTCTCTCTAAGACTTCGCTTTCTCTTCTTGACCTCCTGCACCTTTCGCATTCGGTCCACTTTCTCACTATGGTCGCCGGCAGACTCGGCTTCCTGCATGAGTCGCTGGGACAATATATCAAGTTGATGCTCTTCAATCTTCACAAAACAATCATTCGCCACGCGCACTAGTTTTTCCTCCAAAATCTCCTGACTAAATGCGCGAGCAAGTTCAGACTGCAGTTCATGGGACAATTCGTGCATGATTGCCTGGGGATCCGCTTCGCCAACGTCCTCCAGTAGCCACTTGGCAATGTCTTCGTGACGCTTATCTGCAAAGCCAAGTTTGCTCCAGACCCTAAAGATACTGCCTCGCATCTCTGGACTTCGTGCCATAAGCAGGAGAAGCGTCCCTGCGGTATTCTGCCAACCGGGGGTTGACCGAATGACCGCAGGGGCATAGCTCGACCGCGGATTTTGCGACTGTCGCTGGCCTCTGTTACCAAGCCTTTTGCGCAGTTCAGCCAGAAAAGGCCCCTCGGGTAATCGGTACTTCGAAACCAATAAGGAAACGTACGACTGACGCGCCACCTCATTTTCGACCTGGGACAGCACATCGGCCGCTTGAGCCGAAAACTGCCCGAGGCCCTCCGGGGTGCCCAGATCCGCGTCGCCAGCCAGACGGTCCAGTCGATACTCAATCAGATGAATGGCATTGTCACCAGTCAATTTCACAAAAGCATCCTGGCCAAACTTCCGCAGATAATCGTCTGGATCCAGACCTTCGTCGAGAACGGCGATTCTAACCTCAAAACCCGCCTTCTGCAACACTTCCATGCCCCTCAGTGCGGCCGCCTGTCCTGCGCCATCGGCGTCAAAACACAGGCTGACCTTTTCGCTATATCGCTTCAGGATCTGAGCGTGGCCCACAGACAAAGCGGTACCCATGGAGGCGACCACATTGTCCACACCGTACTCCCAGGCCATGATCGCGTCCATATAACCCTCGACAATCACCGCATAGCCTTTGGCGCCAATGCTCTTCCCCGCGCGATCCAGGCCGTAAAGCTC
>DDWC01000211.1 GCA_002345475.1 Firmicutes bacterium UBA2296 | reverse complement strand
TTCCCCGCGGCGACGTGGTGCGGGAAGGGCTTCTCAGCCGGGATCTGGCCAACCTGGGACCCGTGACACAGGTTGTGTCCTACGCCAGTCTGGTAGGCGCCGCCATACCCCCCGCCATAGTGGGAGACGAAATAGCGGCGCAGTTCTATTCACCAAATTATGCCCGCATTGTGGCCTATACCAATACCGCAGCTGAAGGAACCCGGGCTTTTGCCCTGGTCGAGGAAGTGCAGGCGCTGGCCCGCAGTCACTACGGCGAAGAGTTCTATGCCGCCGGTCCCAGTGCCACTCTCTACGACATGAAGAACGTCGTCACCAAAGACAATAAGACCGTTAACCGCCTGGCGGTGGGCGCCATTTTCCTCGTGTTGCTGCTGACCTTTAAGTCATTGTCCATTCCCATCGTACTGCTGATAGCCATTCAGGCCGCCATCTGGATAAACCTGGCCACCCCGTACTTCCTGGGCAGCCAGCTCTCCTTTGTGGGATTCCTGATCATAAGCGCAGTGCAGCTGGGTGCCACGGTGGATTACGCCATTCTTCTCAACAGCCACTACATAACTAACAGGCGCTCGATGTCCCCCCGGGAGGCCCTGCATCAGACGCTGGACGAAACCGCCAGCTCCATCCTGGTATCTGCTGCTATTCTCTCCCTGGCGGGAGCAACTCTCTGGCTCACCTCCTCTAACCCCATGGTATCTGAGCTGGGTATGCTGCTGGGACGCGGCACCGCGTTCTCCATGCTGATGGTTTTCTTCTTCCTTCCAGCAGCTTTGTCGCTGTTTGATCGCATTATCGAGCGCACTACCTTAGGAATTTCGTTTTACAGGGAGAGAGATAAGAATGAACGCATTGCATAAAGAGAGCACCCGCATACAGAGGCTCAACCAAAGGCGCAGCAAGTCCGTCGGTATTGCCATCACCCTGGTGGTAACGCTGGTCGCTACCCTCTGGGCTGTGCCGCTGCTGGCCAGTTCTAATGCCAATCCTGCCCCTGTCGTGCCGGTCTCCTCTGGCACCGCAGGCACAGTTACCTCCCGCGAAGAGGTCGTTTACGCTACCCTTTCCCCCACCGGCCAGGTACAGGCCGCATTCGCAGTCACTGCCCTTGAGGTGAGCAGTCCCGGCACTATTGTGGACTACGGCAACTTCTCATCCGCCATAAACCTTACCACCACCGAACCCCTCACCTATGACGATGGCACGGTTTCCGTGCAGGCTCCCACGGGCAGATTCTTCTACCAGGGTGCTATGACAGACCTGCGTCTCCCCTGGGACATCGCCATCCACTATTACCTGGCCGGTGAGCGGGTTTTGCCGGCCGAACTGGCCGGTAAAGACGGAGCCGTGCGCATCGAAATAACCACCACCCCCGGCACTGCCGCGGGCCAGGAGTACTTCGACAACTACGTGTTGCAGATATCTCTCACCCTGGACACCAGACACTTCAGCAACATATCTGCCGCCGGTAGCACCATGGCCAACGCCGGCCGCAACAAGATCGTTACCTTCACCGTAATGCCCGGCAACACCGGTCACGCTACCATCAACGCCGAAACCACTTCCTTCACGCTCTCCCCCATCGAGATAGCGGCCCTGCCGCTGTCCATCAAAATTGACAACCCGGACACGTCCGCGCTGACCGACGAGCTTACCCCCCTGACCGAAGGCGTGGCTGCCCTGCACCAGGGCATGGGACGCCTGAAGGACGGCGTCGCCGAGCTCAGCCAGGGAGCAGCCGGGCTGTCCACAGGAGCCGACCAGTTCGGCCAGGGCCTAGGGCAACTTGACGCCAGCTCCCCCGAGCTTATGGCAGGTTCGGAACAGATCAGGCAGGCTTTGAACGCCGTGGCCGCAGCCCTCGAAGGCCAGAGCGGCGAGTTCAGCCTGGGTAGCATGTTGCAGCTGACCCCTGCCCTGGCCCAGCTGAGCGCCGGACTTAACGATATTTCCGCCGCGCTTGAAGAGCTTGACCAGGCCTTCACCCTGGCCTACGCAGCACTGGAGCAAAGCATCAGCGGCATTCCCACCGACGAAATCTCCCAGGCCCAGCTGGGCGCACTTTATGCCGCCAACCCCGAGCGCGCCGCCCTGCTGGACAGCCTGGTGCAGTACTACACCGCCGCCCGCGTGGTGCAGGGCACGTTCCAGGCAGTACAGCCCGCCTTCGCCGCCACCGGCATGTCCCTCGGGCCCATCGCAGCTTCAATTGATACCATATCCGCCACTCTGGCCGACATGTCTGCCGCCCTCGGTATGGCCATGCAAGACGACGCCAGCGCCGCCATGCTACCGCAATTAATTCAGGGTATTTCTGCACTTGCGCAGCAGTACCAGGGCTTTCATGCAGGCCTGGCCCAATACACCCAGGGCCTTACCCAACTAACCCACGCCTTCGCCCCGCTGTCGGCAGGAGTAAGCGGTCTCGCGCAGGGCAGTACAGAACTGCAGAGTGGTGCCAACCAAATGCACTCCGCCACCAGGCAACTGCGAGATGGCCTTAAGGACATCCCCGGCCGCATCACCGAGGAAATAGAGCAGATGATTCAGAGCTTCGACAAGTCCGACTTTGTGCCCGGCTCCTTCCTCTCTTCCCGCAACGAAAAGACCACCGCCGTGCAGTTCGTTATGCGCACACAGGGCATAGCTATGGTAGCCCCGGAACAGGAGGCGGAGCCTGCGCCCAGCCCCCTGACATTGTGGGAGCGACTGGCCAGCCTGTTTAGACCATAGTAGTCCATACCACAAATATCGCTCTTGGATAAACCACCCAAGAAGTGCCCCCTGCCAACGTGACGGGGGGCACTTCTTGGGTGGTGTGTTTCCTTTATCCCGAATAGGCCAGAGACCCACTAGTTCGAGGCCCTATCTCTTGAGATCCAGCGCAAAGTGTTCTGGCATACCGGCGGCAATTATTGCTTCAGCCGCCTCGTCAATGTTGTAAGGCACTTCAACCGTAGTTACGGCAACTTTTCTACCCACCACATCGACAATCGCATACACCGGGTTATCGTTGCCGTGTTTGGGTTTACCCACGCTGCCGGGATTAATGTAGTGTCGACCCTCAATAAGGCGATGGTAAGGTGCATGGGTGTGGCCGCATAACAGTATGTCAAAGCCTGCACTGCCTGCGGTCTCCACTAACTCACCGTCACTCATGTTCCCGTGCATACCCTCATTAATCCTGCGTGGACTGCCGTGCACCATAAGAACAGACAGGTCGTCGGCCATAAAGCGAACTTCCAACGGTAGGTTGGCCAGCCACTGCTTATTTGCCTCGCCCATGATGTCAATGGTCCAGTCATTGAAAATACCGGCCAGGCGTGCCGCTTCTGCGTTAGGGAAATCTTGGGGAGCTGTCGGCAACCCCTCCCCTATCCTTCTATCGCAGTTTCCCTGCACGGTTTTTATACCACGCTTGCGCAGTATCTCTACAACCTCATTAGGGTAAGCCGCATAGGCCACCACGTCTCCCAGGCAATAGATGTGCTCCAGCCCCCGATCTTCTATGTCGGCAAGTACGGCTTGCAGGGCATGAAGGTTTGAGTGAATGTCCGATATAACGGCAAATCTCATTTTTATCCCTCCAAAGTCAGTTGGCACTCGTGAGCCTGACCTCTTCCCTAGTTTCGCCTTATCACCAGGGGATCTGGTCTGTGTGCACCTTGGGTGAAGCTGATACTGCGTGTCTCTCCGTCCCGATAACGTACAGTCAACTCCACCACCTTGGCAGCCTCCCAAAGCCTGGAGTCAACTTCCACAACGGTGTGAGAATCATGGTCGCGCCAGGCGGTTACGATCGGATCAGCCACGTTATCCAGCGTGACCAACACTTGCTCAATAGCCCATGCTTCCAACTGCCAATGACGGTTCTGACTAAAGGTGAGTTTAGTCAACCGCACACGCGGATCAGTAACAATGTACACCGTTACATCGGGGCTACCAATTTCCTGTGACAGCCTGATATGGTGCCCGTGGGTTAAACGAACGATCTCACCCTCTTGTGTCTGCATTATCTGGTACTCATAGTTGGCATCCGGGCTTAGCTCAACAATGGCCCTATAATCCAGTCCATCCACTAGCTCCGGTTTAACAACTGACCATTCGTGTAGCACTCCCTGTTCGTACTCCCTGTAACGCACAAACAGTTCGTACCCCGGAATCCGCTCGGCCATCTGGACATCTATCGCCACGGTCACAGTCTCACCCACATCATAGGACAATAGCT
>DDWC01000096.1 GCA_002345475.1 Firmicutes bacterium UBA2296 | reverse complement strand
AGCCTTTCTCCCGCAACACGAACAGCCAACCCTCTGCTGGATTGTAGGCCAGGGCCCGATTTTTATCTACTTCCCACTCCTGCCTCTCTGTGATACGTACCGGATCCTCGTCGAGGCCTTTATCGTAATACCACAGGTCCATGTCCATAAAATCCCAATATCCCTCGCTGGACGAGTAGTTGTTAAGGAACATCAGACCGCTCTCGGCATCGCTGACCTGCAGGTGCAGGTGCCAGTTTTCCACCGACAGCACTTCACCAGCGGCAGAAATGGTGTAAGAATTGAGCCATTTTTCTCCGTCGGGGCTGCCGCTGAACTTCCAACCCAGCAAAAGCTGCTCCGGCTTTGTCCAGTGCGCTGCAGCTATCAGGCTGAAGCTCACTTCATCGTCGAGGCCAAAGCCGGNNTATCAGATCGTAACGAAACACCTCGTTACGGTATTCGTCGTAGGGACCGTCCTCCACATCCAGCGTGACCGCCTGAACAAATAGTAATTCTGACGCGTCCGGTGACAGGGTCAGGGCCGACAGGTAGTGTCCCTCGGCGCTGTAGAACAGTTCTGTCTGGCTCATATCGCGCAGATTTACCTGGGCCAGGCCGGTTTCCAGCCCGTCAACAAAGACATAGTAGAGCGCTTGCTTCGACTCGTCCACGACAACTGTTATGGGCTGGTGCAGGGGGTAGAGAGTCAGCTGTCTGGTGCCGTATCTCAGCTCCGGCAGCACGCTCTGGGCGAGATCCGCCGTAATCATGATATTGCCTTTTGCCCATACCACCGGCGCATTGCCTAGATAGACCTGCCTTTGCGAGGCTGCCCCGTCTATCGCATAGACCCTGTTGCCCACGGTGTAGGCCACACTTGTCCCGTCGTAGCGCCACATCAGGCCAGTGGCACCCACAAAGGTGTCAGTGACTATTGGACGCGGCAGGTTCAGGGTGTCCTGGTGCGCGGCACGCATCGGCACCACAAAGTCGTGCCAGGTATCCAGCACATAGATGTTTGGCCCGAGCTCCGGGAGATCGGCGAAGAAGACCAGTGAGGCTCGATCTGCCCAGCCCAGCAAGGTCAGTTCTTCGGCGTCACGCAGGACTGCCCGCATTTGACCGCCGGGTTCTGTCAGGAAAAGTGCCCGGCGATCGTTTTGGCCGCTAAAGGCCAGCAGGTATTCTGCATCGAGATAACGACCCTGACTCACTGCCACCCCGGAGAGAAACTGGGGCAGCGTATCCGATTGCTCCCGCAGGCGACGGTGCGACTCGCTCAGGTCTTTGTGCCACTTATCCCTGTCTGGAGCCAGATGCGTTTCAACCGCGGTGTGCCAGGAGTCAAACCTGGTTGACCACAACGTGTCCCCGTACACGTAAAGCAGCCCACCCGATACCAGGGCGTAGTCAGATACCCCGGCAAAGTCAGAGAAGATTCTTTGCAGTTTGACCTCTCCGTAGGTAACCTCATCGAGGGCCACAGATCGAGGTTCGGGAACGGGATGTCTGGGGGGATCTGCGGGTCCGGGCTCCTCCACCTTTCGGGTGCATGCCGATAAAACCAGACTAAGGGTCAGAACCAGCAGCAAAACACCAAGCAACATTCTCTTCAAGATAAACACCTCCGGCCCGCCTTTGCTGCTAATGGGCGATTTTCTTCTCTATCCACTCGACCATGTCAGACATGACTTGCTCCTTGCCAATCTCGTTCAGTATCTCATGGTAGAACCCGGGATATTCGAGATAAGTCTTGTCCTTACTGCCCAGTGCCGCAAAAACATCTATGACAGCCTCTTTGCTGGCAATGCGATCATCCCCAGCCTGCAGAACCAGCACAGACTCTGATATTTCTCCGGCCCTGCTGCGCACCTCGGACATGGCATCCATGGTTTCGGTGAACCAGCGGGCAGTCGCAGTGCGAAAAACCAGAGGATCGGAAAGGTAAGCTTCACCAACGCTGCTGTCGCGGGAAAGATGGTTTGCCGGGATGTTATTAGCCATGGTCAGCGCCGGCAGGAAACTGGCCAGAGCCCTGGCCAGGGCGGCCTTGGCCGGCGGCACAGGCATGGACATGCCGAGAAAAGGCGATGAGAGCATAACTCCGCTCACTCTGGGCTGATCGTGCAACAGCGTAGAAGACACGATGAGACCTCCCAGGCTATGCCCAAGCAGGAAAACGGGGCCTTTGGCCTGAGGTGTCACATGTTCCAGGGCGTTAAGCACATCGTGGCGGTATTGAGCAAAGGAGTCGATGTGCCCACGTCGCCCGGAAGCCTTACCATGCCCGGTAACGTCGAGAGCGTATACATCTGCCCCCCGTGCAGCAAAGTACTCGCCAACATGGCTATACCGTCCGGCATGGTCGGCATAGCCGGGCACAATCAGCAATGTGTACCGCGGCGGATTGGCAGGGTAACAACAGAGCACAGGATTGCGGTCGCCTGACTGAGACATACGGACACAACCTTTCAGAACGTGCAGACAGGGTTAGTTCATCCGGGAAATGTGGCGGAACACAGCCCAGAAATGCGCCGTGCTACCGGCCATGACAAAGAGATGCCATATCTCGTGAAAGCCAAAAACGCCCGGCAGGAGACTGGGCCACCTTGTCCCGTAGAACACTGCGCCAACGGTGTAAGCGAGTCCCCCGACACCAAGCCAGATCAGGGCCCCCCGGGGAACACTGCGCATCAAAGGGCCAATAGCTATAACGACCAGCCAGCCCATGAACAGGTAGAAGCCGGTATACAACCAGCGGGGAGCCTGCAGCCAGAACAACTTCAGGACGATACCCAGGGCCGCAATCCCCCAGATTGCAGCCAGCAGGCCGTAGCCCCAGGGACCTCGCAAGGCCACCAGACAATAGGGGGTGTAAGACCCCGCAATTAACACAAAGATCATGCTGTGGTCCAGCTTGCGCAGTATGGTTATCCACTTTTCGTCCGCCGGTATGAGGTGATACAGGGTGCTGGCAGTGTAAAGCATGATAAGGCTGGCACCAAAGATGGCAAAGGAAACGACATGCCATATAGAACCTTGCCTGACTGCGACCACAACCAGCGCAATCAGGGCAGCCACGGACATAACAGCGCCGATCAGATGAGAGATTCCGCTGAACAGATCTGGTTTCTTCGGCAAACCATTACCCTCCTTCCTCATACATGCCATGGGCCGGGACGCTAGTGCCCTTTGCGCAATACTTGTCCTGCCCGAACCCCGGTGACTCTGCCATCATCCACGGCCAGCTGGCCGTTAACCCAAACTTTTTCAATCCCCTTGGGACCTTGCTGTGGATCCGCGTAAGTGGCGGTGTCTTCCAGCAAAGCGGGATCAAAGAGCACCATGTCAGCGGCAAGGCCGGGCCGGAGTATGCCTCGGTTGAATATACCAAGCCTTGAAGCAGGAAGTGAAGTCATTTTGCGCACGGCTTCTTCCAGTGGGAAGACGCATTCGTCCAGGCAGTACTTGCGCAGGACGCGGGCGAAAGTGCCAAAGGTGCGAGGGTGCGGCTTGCCGGCGGCACTCAGCGGTACCGCTGAACCATCGCTGCCAATCATGGTGATAGGGCTGGCCATAATGGTTTTGATGTCTTCTTCGGCCATGGCGTAGCATATCACCGAGAATGTTCCGTCCTCTGACTCCACCAGATCAAACATAAAGCCACAGGGATCGTCGCCGCGTCCGGCCAGCTCGGCGGCCTCCAGCAGGTCGAGTCCCTCGTACTTCTTGTTGTGGGCGTGCCTGACTCCGGCAATGACCGTGTCTTCCCAGCGCTTATCCAGCCGCTCCATGGTTTCCAGTACGCCGTTTCGCAACAGAGCCCGCATTTCGGGGTCCCGCAGACGGGCCAGCAGCATGTCTACACCGCCCTCATGGGCCCAGTTGGGAAACATGGTGGTTATGGTGGTGGAAGTGGCGTTGTAAGGATACTGGTCGTTAGCCACGTCCAGTCCCTCTTCGCGCAGGCCCTCAATACGGCGCTGCGCAGCTTCGCCCTTGCCCCAGTTCTTACGGCCGCACACCTTGTGGTGGGCGATTTGCACCGCTATGTTGGCCCTTCTGGCCACTTCGCCGCTCTCTTCAATGGATTGCAGGAGATTGTCGTCTTCGTCCCTCATATGGGTTTCGTAAATGCCGCCAAACTCCGCTGCCACCTTAGCGATTTCCACCAGTTCGTCGGTTTCGGAATAACAGCCGGGAGGGTAAATCAGACCTGTGGATACCCCAAAAGAGCCCTGCTCCATACTCTGCCGTAGCATGTCCTTCATGTGCGTCATTTCTTCTGGGTTGGGGGCGCGATCGTCAAACCCCATGGCGGCTATGCGCAAAGTGCCGTGGCCAACTATACAGCCGAAATTCATGGCGGGTTTTTGTCGCTCGACTTCGTCGAGAAAGTCTCCGAAGGAGCGCCATGCAAAGGACAACCCATCGTTAAGAAACCCAACATACTTCTTAAGCAGGTCCAGTCGCTCCGGAGCCACAGGAGCGGGACTTATGCCGCAGTTGCCTCCGATGTCGGTGGTAACTCCTTGGAGCAGCTTGCTTTCTGCGCAGCCCTCTGTAAGCAGGCTGAAATCTGAATGGGAATGTAGATCCACAAAGCCCGGGGCCAGGACGCGTTCATCTCCTTCCACCGTTTGCCTGGCAGCGCCGCTGACGGCCGCCCCCATGGCGACGATCTTGCCGTCCTTAACGGCCACGCTGCCTCGGTACCAGGGAGCCCCAGTACCATCCACAATCCGCACATTCCTGATCAACAGGTCAAACATGATGATTCCCTCCTAAATATGTGATTAGCGCCCTATGATTTATGGGCCACCACTAAAATACGTTCCACCTCTATTTCGGCCGAGAACATGGCCGCGTCTGCGGCCAGAGGGCTTTCGCCCGGCAAGAGCACCCTTCTGCCTGTCGCGCCGAGGCTGCAAAGCCTTAGCCCGGCCGTTTCCAGCAGGTTGTCCCAGTGGCGAAACAGCCAGGGGTGATAAACCAGCGCCTCTCGCAGACGATTTGGCATACGTGCCAGGCAATTCTCCGTAAGGACCAGCTCGTGGGCATAGAGGGCACCGTCAGGGCGCAAAACTCTGGCGCATTCCTGTAACGCTTTCTGGTGTGAGCCTAGCATGGTTCCAAAACCACCGGAAGACGAAATGCAACCAAAAGACGCTTCGTCAAAAGGTATGCGACAAATATCAAAGGCAGCAAAGCTAACGCTATGCCCGGGCAGTTCTTCGTTTAGAAACCCTTGCCAGCGAGCCGTTATACCGGGCTCGATATCATTTAACACTATTTCAAGGTCCCGATTTATGTGCAGTAGAGGCGAAACATTGCCCCCTCCGGGACCCGCGGCCGCCTCCAGAACCGGTCCGCCACTTGCGACTATAGCCCGACAAAAATCCATGTACTGCGGGTTGCCTCGGGCGTACTGCCATTGGACCTGCCAGTTATGCCGAAGTACCCCCGCGGCATCGAGCCGGAGCAGGTCCTTACTGGACCAGGCCGAGCAGTTTGGCGGCGTTCTCATAAAAGACCTTGTATTCCAGATCGACGTCGTTCTTGCAAGCCAGCTTGGTGGCCTTGAATGCCGGCGGGCGATACCCGTACGGCCAATCAGAGGCGTACATAACCTTGTCATCGCCAAAGACCTTGATCAGACGGGCAATTATCTCCGGTGGCTGAAAGCTGGTGTCCACCCACACGTTAGGCAATCCGCCCAACCGTTTTATCACATCTTTGACTTGGAACAGGCCGGCGTGCCCCACCACAAAGTTTATGCCGGGGAAGGCCTTTATCAAGGTTTCCACCGCGGGGATGTCGCCGTTCTCGGGTTTGTTCCTGACCGCTTCCTTGCCCAGATAGTATTGCGATACCCCGGCGTGGGTAAGCACGGGCACGTTATAACTCTCGATGGCGCGCAGAGTGGTATGGACCAGGGGATCGCTCAGTGGCCTGGCCTGAATTATAGGGTGAAGCTTAAGACCCATGGCCCCGTCTTCTATATCTTCACACACCTGCCTAATAGCTTCACTGCCCAGGGCGAAGTCAATGGACGTAAAGGGCAGAATGCGTCCGTCGCGACGCCTTGCCTCTGCCAGATCGCGGTAGCTGACATAGGGCTGAATGGGGAGACAGACTGTGTAGTCTATGCCCAGTTCATCAAGGGATTGGCTCATGTTCTCCAGTGTAGCCGCGAAATTGCGGGCTCGTTCCACCTTGGTGGCCCAGCCTTTAACCAGAGGGTACAGCTTGTCGCCAATACCAAAGGACCTTTGCAGCATGCTTTCGTTATAGCTGACGATGTCAAATCCTGACGGCATGGGTATCCCTTTGCGGTATATCAGGTGTCCTCCGTGGTGGTACAGTATGTCGCCTAAGTGGCTGTGAACATCAATTATTGGCATCGCATTACCTCCTTGCACATCACCTTAAGTACTTCTACACGATGGTTTACATTACCTTCTGGTGAGGGTCATTAGCGCCTGGTAGTACGGAGAAGCATACAATACTAACTCTTGTGTCCTGGTCGAGTCGGGGATGACAAAAACCCCTCAAAGCGTGCGCGACCCAGGGGACGAGGCACGGCTCCTTCGGCTGAAGCCTGGAGCCTGGCGGATGGCGGCCCGCAACATGTACCAGCATGGGCGTATTTTGAGAAAATAACAATAGATACTAATTATTAATGGTATTATTATAGCCTTTATTATACTAGTTATATATTGACATTTACCCTGTACTGCGATAGGCTTTATCTAGAATGGCGAAGTAGAATCGGGCTAGTGCGCCTATACGGCGACGGCCCGAGTACCATCTCTTCACTATCCGTATGGACGCAATTATGTTGTATTGGGGAGGGCTAGTATGGACAGCATACGATACCATGTGGAGCTGATGCTCAAAGCGTCCTCAAGTCCGGGCTCCGAACTTACCGGAGAAGCAACATACATCTTTTCTGGCAAAACCCATCATTTCAGCTCCATCATGGAACTGGCGGACCTGATCGAAGAAGAGGCGCACAGAAGTTGCCCTCACCTCCAGCATAAGCTCCGCAACTGGAAAAGGGCACAGCCGACTATCTCCCGCGGACAACAGAGTGAGCCCAAAGGGCAGGACCTCAACCGACAGACTTTTCACGTTAGCGTTCAGTTCGCCGAGAACTATACCTGGCAAGGTACAATCCGTTGGCTGGAAGGGAGGCGAAGCCTGCACTTTAGAAGCTTTCTGGAAATGATGCGACTGATGGACGAGGCAACAAGAACTGCAGCAAGCGAAGTCTCAGCAGCGACAAATCGTTAAGTACAAGGCGAAAGCGAAGACACAACCTGACAGGGGCAAACCCGTCGAAAGACGGCGACGCAAAGCCAGGAGTCTAAAGCGAGGAGACCGCCCTCGTCATGATCGTCCGGTTGCCAAATGACATTAATTTGGCAAAGGAGAGTTGAGCATGAAGTCACTTACGAAGAAATCTCTATCGATGTTCCTGATAATGACCCTCATCATGACCAGTTTTGCGTCCATGGCTTTGGCGAAAGAAACATCCCTGCACGTAAGACTGGATAAGGCCGGATATACGGACGTGACGGCCGTTAGCATCGTGTGGAAGGGCGAGACAATCGAGCTGGAATCCCAAGGTGGTTTCTGGAGAACGGCGGATTATGGCGAGTTCGTTGGCGATGATCTGACAAAAATCACCGTAACCCGCGCCGATGGCACCACGCAAGATTTTTATCCTAGCTACAGCGGCGTTGAAGCCGGAGGCACCTGGAACATTAAACTCCTGGTTTCTCCGTCACCCGCACCGACAACTTACACCGTAACCTATAACGGCAACACCAATACCGGCGGTACTGTCCCGGTGGACGGCAATAGCCCATACCTGGCAGGAGCCACAGTCACCGTACTTGGCAACACCGGCATGCTGACCAAGACCGGATTCACCTTCGCAGGTTGGAACACTATGGCTAACGGCTCGGGCATCGCATACGCGGTGGGAGCAACTTTCCCCATGCCTGCAGCCAATGTGACTCTTTATGCACAGTGGACAGCACTGCCGACCTACACCGTAACTTATAACGGCAACACCAACACCGGAGGCATGGTTCCCGTCGACGGCAACAGCCCTTACCTGGCTGGCGCCACAGTCACTGTGCTTGGCAATACCGGCACGCTGACCAAGACCGGCTTCACCTTCGCTGGCTGGAACACCGCCGCTAATGGAACCGGAACCGCTTACGCTGGCGGTGCTACCTTCAC
>DDWC01000165.1 GCA_002345475.1 Firmicutes bacterium UBA2296 | reverse complement strand
CGGGATGCTACTGCCAGACCTGCTCCGAAGATGAGCCCAAGTCCCCCTAATCCACCGAGCGCGTAGAGAACAGCTTTGAGTTCTATATACACTATCGCACCTCCCTACAACAGGCCTTGGAAGCCAAAGAACGATATCGACATCAGGCCCCCGATAATCAGAGCGATGGGGAAACCCTGCAAGGCCGGAGGCACGTCAGCAAACTCCAGGCGCTCGCGGATGCCGGCAAAGACTACGATGGCCAGGCCAAAGCCCACTGCGGCAGCAAAACCGTGAACGGTGGATTGCATCAGTGTATAACCCTCGTTCATGTTGATGATGGTGACACCAAGCACCGCGCAGTTTGTCGTAATCAGCGGTAAGTATACGCCGAGAGCCTGGTAAAGTGTCGGGCTGGTCTTCTGAATGACCATTTCCACGAACTGCACCAGCACAGCAATGACCAATATGAATGCGATGGTTCTTAGGTAAAGGAGGTCATAGTTGAGCAGAATGTATTCCTGTACCGCCCAGGTGGCCACCGAGGCCACGGTCATGACGAACATTACGGCGAGGCTCATGCCGATGGCGGTCTCAACTTTCTTGGAAACCCCCAGGAAGGGGCAAATGCCAAGAAAGCGAGTCAGTACGAAGTTGTTGATCAGTATGGCACCGAAGAAGATGACGAAATAAGTGTTCATATTATAGTCCTCCTTACGCCTTCTTCGGTTTGAGAACGTTTATCAAACCGATTATCAGTCCCAGGGTTATGAAGGCCCCGGGCGGAGAGGTCAGGAGGCGCATCGGTTCATAGCTTGCGCCAAAAAGGGACACGCCAAACCAGGTTCCGGCACCGATAATCTCCCTGACGCTGGCCAGAATCATCAGGGCAATAGTGAAGCCTATGCCCATGCCAAGTCCGTCAAGAAAAGATCTGAACACCGAGTTCTTCGAGGCGAAGGACTCGGCCCGTTGCAGGATAATACAGTTGACAACAATTAGAGGTATAAAGATGCCGAGTACGCTGTGCAGATCCGGAACAAAAGCCTCCATAACCAGGTCGACCATGGTGACGAAGGTTGCGATAACCACTATAAAGGCGGGAATGCGAATCTTTGCCGGAATGACTTTTCTTAGCATCGAGATGATGATGTTGCTGGCCAGAAGAACCGCGGTAGCTGCAAGACCCATGCCCAGGCCGTTTTTCGCTGCAGTGGTGACCGCCAGCACGGGACACATGCCGAGAAGCAGCTTAAATACGGGGTTCTCGTCGATCAATCCTTTAGTAAACACTTTCAGGTTGCTCAATGGGAACACCTCCTATCGGGCGCCGAAACGGCGGCCCATGGTATAGCGGTCAATCAGCGGCGTAAAGGCGTTCATGAGGAGTATGGCGAAACTTACGCCCTCGACCATACCCCCGTACAGACGAATGACAGCCGTAATGAGTCCGCAGCCCACACCCATGATAATTCTCCCTGTCTTGGTGACGGGCGATGTTGTCCAGTCAGTGGCCATAAAGAAAGCACCGAGCATCAAGCCGCCGGAAAGCACGTGAAATAGAGGATCACCGGTAAACCAGCCTTCAGGACCCAGCAGCCACATCATGAAGGCTACGGTTCCGATGTAGGTTACAGGTATCTTCCAGTCGATGATCTGGCGATACAGCAGGTACAGCCCGCCAACCAGCAACAGGAATGCAGATACTTCACCTATGCTGCCGGGAATAAAACCAAAGAACAAATCGCGATAGCTGCCGGCGTTGCCGCTGTCGCGGTAAATAGCCAGCGGAGTTGCCGCGGATATTAGACCGGGTCCCATCCATGCCGTCATACGGGCGGGCCAGGAAATCACCAGAACGGCACGGCCAACCAGGGCCGGGTTGAACGGGTTGTGGCCAATACCGCCAAATACCAGCTTGCCGATGCCGATAGCGACGCCAGCGCCGATGGCAACGAGCCACAAAGCTATACCGGCAGGAAGGTTAAGAGCCAGAAGCAATCCGGTAACGGCTGCGCTCCCATCCCTTACAGGTGTTATGGGCTTCTTCATGACCCAGAGAAAGAATGCCTCGGCGGCCACTGCTGCCACCACTCCCGTGATGACCGTAAGAAGCGCCGTCATGCCAAAGTAATACACGGCAAACACAGTCGCCGGCGCCAGCGCCAGAAGGACATGGAGCATTGCGCTCCTTACCGACCCCCCCGCGTGCAGGTGCGGCGAAGACGACACGGTGAGTTTGTTTGTATCCAACGGGTTCTCCCCCTTTCACTCCTCAAGCGTTACTTCTTGCTGCGATTGGCGTAGATGTCGGACTTGGCCAGACGAATGGTCTGTGTCAACTGACGGCGCGCCGGACAGATGAAGCTGCAGGCGCCACACTCGCGACAATCCAGAGCACCGATCTCTTCTGCCCTCTCCCACATACCCCTTTCGCCGTACTGCGAGATGAACAAGGGGTGCAGCAACATCATACAGGCGTCTACACATTTGCCACAGCGCACACAGGCCATGGCTTCCTCGTAGGAAGCCTCCTCAGCACTGAGGGCCAGAATGCCAGAAGTACACTTACAGACGGGGACCTCCGGGGTATACATAGCCAGTCCCATCATGGGTCCGCCGCAGACGAGCTTCTTCGGCTCGCACTTCTGGCCGCGCTCCTTTAGTATGTCGCTAAAGAGAGTGCCAACACGCACCAGAAGATTGCCAGGCCTCTCGACACACGCCCCTGACAGGGTAATGACCCTGTCCACTGAAGGCATGCCGGTTTTCATACTCTGGGCAATCGCCTGAGCTGTGTGAACGTTATTGACGATCACGCCAACGTTGAGGGGGAGCTTGCCCGTGGGCACCTTCCGTCCCAGACAGGCGTCGATCAGTTGCAGTTCAGCCCCTTGGGGGTATTTCACCTTGAGGGGGACGACGCTGATGTTACCATAACTTTCGGCGGCCTTTTGCAGAGTGGCGATGGCATCAGGCTTGTTGACCTCGACACCTATCATGCCCTTCTCTACTCCGGCGCCTTTCATAAGACAACGCAGTCCGTATATGACATCGTCGGCCCATTCCAGCATGACGCGATGATCACACGTCAAATAGGGTTCACACTCGGCACCGTTAAGAAGAACGGTGTCCAGGGTGACCCCTTCGGGCGGAGTGAGTTTCACGTGAGTGGGAAAAGCTCCGCCGCCCATGCCCACTATGCCGAATTCGCGCACTGCGGCAATGATTTCTTCGCGGCTCATGAGGTCAATGTCGGGACAGGGAGTAAGTCCTGCTACCTTTTCATCCAGTCCGTCATTCTCAATGATAATTGCTCTGGTATCCCGACCGTTGGGATGGGGGCGCATTTCAATAGCCGTGACTTTGCCGGACACTGAAGAGTGCACGGGAGCGGTTACCCGGGCAGCACAGTCGGCGATTTTTTGCCCCATCAGCACCCTGTCGCCTACAGCGACCAACGGTTCGCACGGTGCGCCGATATGCTGTTGCACAGGGATAACAACAACCGACGGTGCCGCCAAATGCTCGATGGGTAGTCCCTCTGTGGACTTCTTGCGGTGCGGAGGATGGACTCCGCCACGAAAACTCCTGGACAATGGCCTCACCTCTCAGACTATTTGTTACGTTCGGAGCATATTTCGAGAATCAATATACATCCATTAGTCTACACGAGTAGCTCTGTGAAAACAATAACCCGCAAAGTGAAAAAGCCGGGCTTAAGCCCGGCTTTTCCTCCACGGGAAGCGACCGCGATCGCTGTAATGGGTATGAAGTATGCTGTGGGGCAATTCGCCGCCCACTTCGCCAAGGAAATCTTCGTATAGTTTTTTTACTGCAGGGTTTTCATGACTTTTGCGCAGGCTCTGCTGGCGGTCGATGCTGTATATGCCCTGCAAGCGGTACTGCTTGGCTTCTTCCCCGCTCATCCCTACTGCTCTGGGCTGGCCTCCACCTCCCAGACATCCACCGGGACAGGCCATGATCTCGACGAAGTGGTAAGACGCCTCGCCGGACTTAACACGCCGCAGTACTTCGCGGGCATTGGCCAGGCCACTGGCCACCGCCACCCGGACAATGCCCAGGCCCGGCACGTCCACCTCAGCCTCTTTGACACCCTCCAGGCCCCTCACTGCAACCAGATCTACCTGGTGCAGTGCCTGGCCTGAAATCCACTCGTAGG
>DDWC01000190.1 GCA_002345475.1 Firmicutes bacterium UBA2296 | reverse complement strand
TTCACCGGATTGCGCATCGGTATTTCCCTGGCCAAGGGTCTTGCCGAGGGAATCGGAGCCCGTATCGCCGGAATCTCCACTCTGCAGCTTTTGGCTATGCAGAGCAGGCTCCATAAAGGCTCTATCGTCCCAGTGCTCTGTGCACAAAGGGGGCAATACTACGCGTCTTTGTTTACGGGTAATGGGAGCCATGTGCAGAGGGTGCTTCCCGACAGAGTGGTAGACCCCGATGTTCTCTGGTCGTGGGTAGAAAATCAGGCGGTAGACGCTGTCTTGACAGGTGAAGGAGCTAGCGAGCTAGGCCGCAAGTACGGCTTGCACGTTGCCCCTGCAGAGCTTCGCTTGCCAAGGGCCGGACTGCTTGGCCTTATGACCGAAGCAGAGGCCGGACTGGACCCCGGAGAAATCGTGCCTAACTATGTGCGTTCGTCGTCAGCCAAGCCCAGGAAAGGCGCTGAAAGCTAAGATGGTTATCACGGATATGCAGATTACTGATCTGGACGATGTACTGAGAATAGAACAGCAAGCTTTCCCGACGCCTTGGTCGCGTAATGCTTTTATCGGTGAGCTGACGCAGAACCCGCTGGCTCTCTACCTGATAGGCAAGTCCAACGGCAAAGCAGTGTGCTACGCTGGAACCTGGCTAATACACGGTGAGGCACATATCACTAACGTTGCAGTGGACCCGGAGGCCCGCGGCAGGGGGTACGGCGAGGCCGTATGCAGGGAACTGCTCCGACGGATGAAGAATCTGGGGGCTGGGAAGGCCACTTTGGAGGTCCGGATCTCCAACGCCGTGGCGCAGCAACTTTACTGTAAGCTGGGGTTTCGCGCCGTGGGAGTGCGCCCCGGCTACTACACCGATACCAATGAGGACGCTCTGATAATGTGGAAGGATGATTTGCAGAGTGATGAACGGATCTGAGCGGAGAAACCTGATTCTCGCTGTGGAAAGCAGCTGTGATGAGACGTCTGCCGCCGTGGTTGAGAATGGACACCGTGTTCTGGCGAATATAATCTCGAGTCAGATTGATGTTCATCAGATCTATGGGGGCGTTGTGCCGGAAATAGCGTCGCGCGCTCACGTTGAGCGCATATCCTTTGTGGTGCGCCAGGCCTTGTCCCAGGCCGAGGCAACGCTTTCAGATCTGTGCGCTATCGCAGTCACGAACGGTCCCGGGCTGGTGGGCGCCCTGCTGGTGGGCGTTTCTTATGCCAAGGGGCTTTCCTATGGCAGCCGATTGCCCCTGGTACCGGTGAACCATATTGAGTCCCATATTTACGCCAACTTCCTGGGTGCCAGTAAGCCGGACTTCCCTTTACTTTGCCTTGTCGTATCGGGGGGCCACACTTCTCTGATATTAATGCATAACCACGGAGTATACGAGTCGCTGGGGCGTACCAGGGATGATGCCGCGGGAGAAGCCTTTGACAAGATAGCTCGAGTCCTCGACTTGCCCTATCCCGGTGGACCCCATCTGGAAAAGCTAGCTAGACAGGGATCTCCTGTCTTTTCATATCCGAAGGCTATGCTTGAACCAGGCAGTTTTGACTTCAGTTTTTCGGGCCTCAAGTCGGCCGTACTCAACCACATCAATAACTCCCGGCAAAGAGCTGAGGTAATTAGTAAAGCCGACATTGCGGCCAGTTTTCAGCACGCGGTCGTGGAGGTGCTGGTGGAAAAGACCATGTCAGCCGCAGATGTCACAGGTGTTCGCTCTGTGTGTCTGGCCGGAGGGGTGTCGGCGAATGTCACTTTGCGCCACAGATTGAGCTCTGAGGCAAGCGCAAGAGGACTGAATATGCATATCCCCGACATTGTATACTGCACCGACAATGCAGCCATGGTGGGTGCCCTGGGCTGGCAAAAATATCTCAAAGGAATAGGCGCAGGGCTTGACATTAATGCATTTGCCGTAATGCCCCTGACCAGCTGGGCTGTGGATAACTAAGTTAATTTTAGATGATAATTTTATGGCACCCCTGTGGATAACGTGGGTAAGTTGAATGAAAGTGCATGAATAAAGGGTTTTTCTGTGGATAAAGCTGTTAGCAGTGTGGATAAGAAAAGTATTATGTAAACAAGAATAGAATGGCGGTAAATGGAGTTGATACCATATAATGTACAAGGACGAACTGCGCCGAGTGATCAAAAACGGGCGTCGCAGACTTCCTGAAGCCGAAAGATGGCACAAGGAGGGCTGCATAATAACGCACCTTATGCATAGGATTAAGAGCTGCGGGGTGAAGTCGTTGATGGGCTATCTGGCCTTTGACGGCGAGGTCAGTCTAGCTACTTTGCTGGACGACTTTCAGTGCTCTGGCGGAGACCTCTACCTGCCTCGCGTGCTTGACAAGAGGTTAGGCATTATGGAGACTGTGCTCATGCCTGTGCCCTGGGAAGGTCACGTTGTCATCGGCTCTTACGGTATAAGTGAACCGCATCCCCGGTTGCCGCCGGCTGATCCGCGTGTACCCGAGGCAGTGCTAGTCCCAGGAGTCGCTTTCGACCCGACCGGGGCCCGGATGGGATATGGTGGGGGATACTACGACCGTTTTTTGCCACAAACCAGCCCCACCGCGCTACTCATCGGCGTGGCTTTCGATCTACAAGTGGTGGAAACGCTAATCTGTGATGGCCATGATTTCCGCGTTCATGAGGTCTGTACCGAATCCGGTTGCATGAGGGTTTCAGAAGACGATGCGAACAAGAGCAAGGACAACTTAGAGTGAGTTTTTGGGCGATAAACGCGATAATTTGCGCTTATTTGCCCATTGTTCGTCTCTGTATGGCTTGCGCCGAAAGCATCGGCAATGTATAGTATTGTTAGCACTCGGCACGACCGAGTGCTAACAAAAGCCAAGTAACACTAATCAACGCCAAGGAGGTCGACTGTCTAATGAAGCTGAAACCCCTAGCGGACAGGGTTGTGGTTAAAGCCCTGGCCAACGAAGAAAAAACCAAGAGCGGTATTGTTCTGCCTGACACAGCCAAGGAGAAACCCCAGGAAGGTGAAGTTCTTGCCGTGGGTGCCGGTAAAATGGGTGACGATGGCAACCGCATCCCTATGGAAGTACAAGTGAACGACCGAGTAGTGTTCTCCAAGTATGGCGGGACCGAGATCAAAATTGACGGCGAAGAGTATCTGATTCTTAAGGAATCTGACATACTCGCCATAGTCAACAAGTAGTGCAGGAGGTATAGATAATGGCGAAGACAATCGTATTTAACGAAGAAGCCCGCAGGGCTCTTCAGCGCGGTGTAGATGCGCTGGCAGATGCCGTTAAGGTTACACTGGGCCCCAAGGGTCGCAACGTTGTTTTGGAGAAGAAGTTCGGCGCTCCTCTAATCACCAATGACGGCGTAACCATTGCCCGGGAAATAGAACTCGAGGACGCTCTCGAGAACATGGGAGCGCAGCTGGTCAAGGAAGTAGCGACAAAGACTCAGGATGTCGCTGGCGACGGTACTACCACTGCCACTCTGCTGGCACAGGCAATCGTTCGCGAAGGTCTGAAGAATGTTACAGCAGGAGCCAATCCGATGGCTCTTAAGAGGGGCATTGAGAAGGCAGTCGAAGCTGTGGTGGCACGAATCAAGGAGATGTCCGTTCCCGTTGAGAACAAGTCCGCCATATCGCAAGTTGCTTCGATTTCCGCAGGTGACGAGGAAATCGGTCGACTGATTGCTGATGCCATGGAAAAGGTGGGCAAGGACGGCGTTATCACGGTTGAAGAGTCAAAGACCTTCGGTACCGATCTTGAAGTTGTCGAAGGAATGGAATTTGACCGCGGTTATATTTCCCCTTACATGGTCACTGATCCGGAAAAGATGGAAGCTATTCTGGAAGAACCCTATATCCTCCTGACAGATCGCAAGATCAGCGCCATCCAGGACATATTGCCGGTTCTCGAGAAACTCGTGCAGCGGAGCAAGCCCCTGCTCATCATCGCAGAGGACGTTGAAGGTGAGGCTTTGGCCACACTGGTCGTGAACAAACTGCGCGGAACCTTCAATTGTGTGGCAGTTAAGGCTCCTGGCTTTGGCGATCGCCGCAAGGCCATGTTGCAGGACATCTCGATCCTTACTGACGGCCAGGTTATCTCCGAAGAGCTGGGTCTTGAACTCAAGAGCGCTGACATTAGCATGCTGGGTCGCGCCCGCCAGGTCCGCATTGGCAAGGACGAGACAGTCATAGTTGAGGGATACGGTGCTAAAGAGGAGATCGAAAAGCGCGTGTCGCAGCTCAAGGCGCAGATCGAAGATACCACCTCTGATTTCGATAAGGAAAAGCTTCAGGAGCGTCTCGCCAAGCTGGCTGGTGGCGTAGCTGTCATCAAGGTTGGTGCCGCCACTGAAGTCGAAATGAAGGAGAAGAAGCTGCGCATCGAAGACGCTCTCTCCGCTACGCGTGCAGGAGTTGAGGAAGGAATGGTTTCCGGCGGCGGCATGGCTCTTCTGTCAGCCATCGGGGCCCTTGACAATATAGCCGCAGAAGGTGACATGAAGACCGGCGTGGATATTATTCGTCGCGTCCTCGAAGAGCCTATTCGCCAAATCGCCAACAACGCCGGTCTGGAAGGCTCGGTAATTGTGGGTAAGGCTAAAGAGCAAGCCAAAGGCATAGGTTTTGATGCTATGAACAATACTTGGGTCAACATGGTCGAAGTTGGCATCGTGGATCCGGCCAAGGTAGTGCGCAGCGCCCTGCAAAACGCTGCCAGCATTGCTGCCATGATTTTGACCACTGAGACGCTGGTAGCGGACAAGCCCGAACCTAAGTCTGCCATGCCCAACCCCGGAATGGGCGGCATGGACATGATGTAGGCAGAGATCGTGAAACCAGTACGGCCGTTCTCTAAGGAGAACGGCCTTTTGGCACCGTAATTATTTGCAGGGAGGTGTTTCATGGACTCGTTCCTGGTCGCTCGACCGACTGGACGATTGCTCAGTCTTGCCGCAGAAGTGCAAGAGAGCCTAAGCGAAAAGTATAATCTTTATCAGGGTGTGATGCCGCCGCTGCATCTTACGTTGGCGAGGATTCAGTCTGACGCAGACATGGGGCTGGCGGAGACTATTGCCCGCATCGGAGAAGTCACGAGGAGAAGCAGTCCGCTACAAATGCAGGCCAGCGGCTATTTGCGCTTTGGTCCACCGCACCTTGCGGTGGGGGTATCAATAGTTGGTGACGAGAAGCTATTTCGCCTGCGCACTGAACTGGTCAGTGCCTTGCGGGACAAAGTGGTTGTCACGGCAAACGACTATTGGAAGCCGCATATTACTCTGGCCTCCACCACCTTTGGACGGAACTGGAGCGAGGATGAATGGAACTCCGCCTATGGATTTGCCCTGACTTACCCAATACAGGCAGAGTGTACCATAGACGATCTGGAGTTATGGTATCCGGAGTTTGATCCCAGAATAAAAATAGTAGCCCGCTTTCGTTTCGGCGTGGGCTTGGTTGAACTTCCGTGACTGTGATATAATCGCAGAAAAAATAGCACTGGGGGATTTGGCGTGCAGCAAAATCGTGAGCTAGTCATAATTCTGGATTTTGGCGGGCAATACGCCCAATTAATCGCGCGACGGACTCGAGAGCAAAACGTCTATTCCGAGATATGGAGATATGATAGCTCGGCGGAGAAGATAAGGCAGGCGGCACCAAAAGCTATCATCCTGTCCGGAGGCCCCAGCTCTGTGTACGCGGTAAATGCTCCGCAGGCAGATCCCGAGATCTTTCGGCTCGGTGTTCCGGTACTGGGAATCTGTTACGGGATGCAGTTGATGGCGCAAGCGCTGGGGGGAAGAGTATCGAGAGCCGACGGCAAAGGTGAGTATGGACGGGCGGATTTGTCCGTTGTGGCATCTGCGGGAATGTTCGCAGACTTGCCGGAGAAATTCGCCGTCTGGATGAGCCACGGTGATTCTGTAGCAGAGCTGCCACCGGGTTTCCAAAACGTGGCGCACACTGCCAGTACTCCTCTGGCAGCAATGTATAATGCCGACCTGGCCATGGTGGGCGTCCAATTTCACCCTGAGGTTGTGCATACAGAGTATGGCAAGGACATGCTTAAGCGATTTCTTTATCGCGTGGCGTGCCTATCCGGTGACTGGATCATGGAGTCGGTGGTGGAGAGTTCCATTAGGGAGATACAGGAGAAAGTGGGCAACCGCAGCGTGATATGCGGACTCAGTGGCGGTGTTGATTCTTCAGTCGCTGCCGTCTTAGTACACAAGGCCGTCGGTGATCAGCTCACATCCATTTTTGTCGACCACGGTCTGTTGCGCAAAGGTGAGGCGGAGCAGGTAGTCAGCACATTCAGAGATCAACGCGGCATGAAGCTTATCCATGTAGACGCGTCCGAGCGTTTTCTCGGCAAGCTTGCCGGGGTAACTGATCCAGAGCAAAAGCGGAAAATCATCGGCAATGAGTTTATCCGGGTCTTTGAGGACGCTGCCCGTGAGATTGGGGACGCTGACTTTCTCGTTCAGGGCACACTGTATCCCGATGTGATTGAGAGTGGTACCGCCACCGCTGCCAAAATCAAGAGCCATCATAACGTAGGCGGGCTTCCTGAAGACATGCAGTTTGGACTTATAGAGCCATTCCGTTATCTTTTTAAGGACGAAGTAAGGGTCATTGGGCGTCAGCTGGGTTTACCGGAGGCCGTCATTGAGAGGCATCCGTTCCCCGGCCCCGGCCTGGCCGTGAGGATAATAGGCGAGGTTACCAATGATAAGCTAAAGCTATTACGCGAGGCCGATGCCATTGTCAGAGAAGAAGTTGACAAGGCGGGGCTTCATAATGAGATATGGCAGTGTTTCGCCGTGCTCCCCGGTGTGCAGACGGTGGGAGTTATGGGTGATGAGCGAACGTACTCGCAAATGGTCGGTGTGAGGGCGGTATCCTCCACCGACGCCATGACGGCTGACTGGTACCGCATGCCCTACGATGTGCTGGAGCGGATTTCTCGCAGAATCGTCAACGAAGTCCCTGGAGCCAACAGGGTAGTCTACGATATCACCTCCAAGCCCCCTGGTACCATTGAGTGGGAATAGCAGTTAAAAACCCTGAGACCATTGATATAACTTGGTTTCAGGGTTTGCTTTTTGGTGACCGTACTAAAAGCGTACTACAGGTCCTTTTGTAATTATTCAATTGGACTATCTGGTTTATTCATTTGATCCAAGCGATTGGCGACCTCGATCTGCTTATTGGGATAAAGGTGGGAATAGGTCTGAAGCGTTGTTTCTATGCTTTCGTGTCCCAGTCTTTCTGAGATCAGGAGGGCTGAAAAGCCTTCTTCAATCAGCATGGAGGCATGGGAGTGTCTCAGGTCATGAACGCGAATGCGCTTGATGCCAGATTTCTTCGTCCCTCGTGTCATCTCACTGTGCAAATAGGATTTGGTTACCGGGAAAAGTCTTTCGTTTGGTTCGTAGTCATAAAGCTGCTCGGCGTATTTCTGGACCAGAGCACAGAGAAAGGCTGGCACTGCGATCAGGCGGCGACTCTTGGGCGTCTTGGGTTCCATGATCAGATCTTCGCCCTCATGGCGAGCGTAGTTTTTTGTGATAGATAATGTTTTGGCATCAAAGTCAAAATCGTTTAAAGTCAATGCCAACAATTCACCCGATCGGATACCCGTCCAAAACAGGATTTCAAAGGCCAGCTTTGAAACTGGCTTATCCGAGACAAAGGGGAGAAATTTTCTGAATTCCTCTACAGTCCAGAACAACATGGACTCTGCATTTTTCTTACCCATGCTGCCGCACACTCTGGCAGGGTTGGTTTGAAGCTTATAATACTTGGAGGCAAAGTTAAAAATGGCGGAGATCTGGTTGTGGATGGTTTTCAAATAAGTTTGTGAATAGTCGCTCTCATCCTCCATCAAGGTATTTTGCCATTTGCGAATCGTTGCGGGTTCAATTTTGTTGATGGGCATCTCTTCGAAAAAAGGCAGCAGCTTTGTGTTGATGAGGCATTCCTTGCCACTGTAGGTGGTTGGCTTGAGCCGTGTCTTACAATCCTCCATGTAGATGGACACCAGGGTGCCAAAGGACATGTCGGGACTGGCTTCCGCCTTCTCAATGAATTGTCGTTCGAAAGTCTTGGCTTCTCTTTGGGTTTTAAAGCCTTCCTTCTTTTTCTTTTTTCGGTTGCCTAACCAGTCGGTATAGTAAAAGGCACAATACCAGCTGCCGGTGGCTTCATTTTTATAGGTTGGCATAGCATCACCCTCTCTGGCCGCAAAGCACTGAACCATGAAATCTCGTGTCATGTGGCTTTACGTGTTTAGAATTTATAGCATCACTTTCTCTTCAAAATAGCGTCTGCTGATCTTACCGGCCACGGTGATTTTATCCTGGTCCTTAAGAGAATTGTTGAGACGCTTGATGATCCGGTACGCAGAGGATACCGACACACCTAAAATCTCTGCGACTTCTTCAGCATGAATAAATCTTGATGGTTCGATGGTGAATTTTCTTTCGGTTGTCATTTTCGTTTTCTCCTTTCTTTCTCAGGATGGATCTCCTGAATATACCAAGCCGTCGGTAAAAACGCCCCGGCGGTTTGGTATGTCTGAGGTGCCCCCTGTCAAGTTGACA
>DDWC01000029.1 GCA_002345475.1 Firmicutes bacterium UBA2296 | reverse complement strand
TACCGAGCTTATCTGTCCGGCTACATTTGCGGCCACGGCAGGCATCAGTAGATAATTCCCCGGGTCTTCCTGGCGACCCATCTTATGAACCACACGGGCGGACATTGGGAATGCCGAGATACCCGCCGCCCCGATCATCGGATTGACCTTCTTCTTCAAGAAAACGTTGAGCAAACGGGCGAACAGTACTCCTCCTGCCGTGTCAAAGACAAATGCTATAAGACCCATCCCGATAATCATCATAGTCCTGGCATTAAGAAAATCCTGAGCTACCATTGTTGAACCTATCGTTATACCCAGCAAGAGGGTAACCAGGTTTGCCAGCTCGTTCTGAGCTGCCTTGGACAACCTCTCTAAAACACCCACCTCTCGAATGAGATTACCAAACATAAGCGGACCGATTAACACTACACTCAGCGGGGCAATAAACCCTGCAACTATCGTAACGGATATCGGGAACAGAATACGCGTAAGCCGCGGGGTGACAAGGTGATTGTACTCCATGCGTATTCTCCTTTCCTCAGGCGTTGTCAGTAGCCTGATAATCGGCGGCTGGATTATCGGTACCAGAGACATGTAGGAATATGCTGCCACAGTGATTGGGGCTAGGTATTCCTGAGCCAGACGAGTTGCCACGAGAATGGATGTAGGGCCGTCGGCTGCACCAATAATACCGATGGCCGCCGACTGTTTCAGCGTAAAACCTAAGGCTGCCGCCAGAACCATGGTGAAGAAGATGCCGAACTGAGCGGCTGCGCCAAACAGCAGCAAACCCGGGTTTTGCAGGAGAGGTGTGAAATCAATCATAGCCCCGACTGCAATGAAGATTAGTATGGGGAAAAGCTCTGTAGAAATACCTGCGTCATAAAGCAAACTGAGAAATCCGTGCGGCCCTACCACTGGCGAGCCAGGTATGTTGGCCAGAATCGCACCAAATCCCATGGGCAGCAGAAGAGCAGGTTCATAGTCCTTACGCACTGCGAGGTAGATTAAGCCGCCACCTATAGCCATCATTACCAGTTGCCTCAGGGTCACCTGGGCAATACCCTGTAGTAAGAGCAATACGTCGCACCTCCCACCCTCTTCTGACAACAGTGTATCAGAACGCCATCGTCATTGATATCATTAGCTCTTCACGGCAAAAGCCACTACTTACCAGGCTTCTTCCTGATGGCCACAGCTTACAATAGCTGACTTGTTTACGCATATTACTGAGCACCTTTCGTGTGGCATCCGTTACAAACACATGATTATTTACTCCCAGATGGGAACTTTTCCTGATGAGAGCCGTCTACACTCCTGGATGCCAAATACAAACCGTAGCAAAAGGAGTCGAACTGACATGAACAAAGCAAAAAGAGTGCTAACCGCCATGCTCTCAGCGACAGTGCTGATGACATCTTCAGCCGGAGCGCTGGCCCAGGGAGTTGTAGAAGTTATGCCCATCAGTGCCCCTCTGGAGGTCGTGCCCATCAGCGCGCCCCTGCCGGCAGAAGAAATGCCAGAGTACAACTACGTTTCATTCTCGGGTATTGTGCAGGAGATGAATCTGGTGGATTGGCAGGATACCTCGTGGCAGCTGGTGCTGGTCTCAAACGAAGAGGGACAACTGGTCAACTTCGTAGTAGCAGAAGACACCATCTTTGTAACTGACTCAGAACTAGTGAAAGGTGCCAGGGTCACCGGTTTCTACGATGCCAATCTGCCCATAATCATGATATACCCCTTGCAACCCAAAGCGGCAGTCATGGCCGTTGAGCTGCCAGAGATACAAAGTATCAAGATAGACCGGTTCGACCGTGAGATGCTCAGCTTCGACGGCGAGCTCAAGCTTAACCTCGCCGAAGAGACGGAAGTCGTCGCCGCCGATGGAGGAAATTTTGCAGACTCCCTGGTTGATCGCAAGCTGGTGGTAGTTTACAGCTTCACAACCAAGAGCATTCCCCCTCAGACCATCCCTGACAGAATAATCGTCATGAACGAAGTTGCCGTTCCGGCCGAGCCAGTCGAACAGGACGAGAGCGAAGCCAGCCACGTGACAGAAGTCGTCGTTGAAAACGTTCGCATTGACGCTCCGGTACCTTATGTCAGCGAAGATGGCATCGTCATGGTGCCGCTGCGCGCCGTAGCTGAAGCGCTGGGATACACTGTGGGCTGGGACGAAAAGACCGGCAACGTCACAGTCGGTATCGCCATGACCCTGACTGTCGGGCGCGACTACTACACCTTTGCCAAAATGGCCCCTATCGAGCTTGGCACCGCGCCAGTCATAGTGGACGGCCGTACGTTTGTGCCCCTGCATTTCTTCCGCGACGTAATGGGACTGAACAACGCCTATGTCCTCGAGGGGCAGGTCGTCATAGCTAACGCCGAAACCATGAACTAGTTAATATCCGTCACACAGAGGACAGGCCTTAAGCATCGGCCTGTCCTCTGTGTGTGTTGTGGTCAGACGTTTCACACTCGCATGATTCTCTCCATCGCTTTGCCTTTTGCCAGTTCATCGATGAGCTTGTCCAGGTAACGTATATGTTGCATAGTTGGGTCCTCGATATCTTCTACCCGCACGCCGCAAACCACCCCGGTAATCAGTGAACGGGAGGGGTTCAGGTGGGGTGCTCGCGAGAAGAAAGTTTCGAAGTCTGTCCCCTGCTCCAGTTGCGCCTCAAATTCTGTCTGACTATACCCCGTCAACCAGCTAATAAGTATGTCCACCTCTTCCCTGCTACGCCCCTTCCTTTCGGCTTTGGTCACGTAAAAGGGATACACCTTGGCCACGCTCATCTGGGAAATGTGTTGTCTGGGCATGCCACAGCCTCCTTCCAGAGGTAATCTCACTCTTTGACTTAACTTAATTGTACGGCAAAAAGTGGTTTTTGCGCAGCCTGAAACAATCTCGCAAAACATTCGTCTATACTAAAGACAATCTCCCTGCGCCGCAGGAGCCCAAAACTGCAGGACGAAAGGAGCCTACTGCTATGTGCAATCTACCCAAACGCTCAGTCATGACTCTCCTGTTAGCTTTGTCGTTAACCTTTACCCCGGTTCTGGCCGCGGCCAACTCATCTCCGGTGCGACTGGACAGAGATCCCGTGTTCCAGATTACCCCGCTCACTGATTCGCCGCTCATTGTAGCCAACGAGCGACTCACTTTTGAGGTCGGCAGCTCATCCTCCGAAGCCATGGTCACGGCCTCATACCAGCTTATCAATCCCTCAAACACGCGGCTGGACATCCCATTGATTTTCCCGGCGGTGTCCGAAGGTGAGCCTCTCTTTCGACCGCGCATAACACTGGATGGCCAGGAACTTGACTACGAGCTTTTTCTGGCAGGCTCGGCCAGTGTAATGGACTACTTTGACAACCCGCAGGGTTTCGCCCAGCAGGTAAACGTTGCGTCCATTTTGAGTGCACTTAACCAGCCCCTCTACCAGCCGCAAAGTTTCCGCCCCGGAGACCAGGCGGTCCTCTACGAGGTAACGCTGGGAGGACAGATCAATCGGCAGAGCACCATCGAGTTCGAGTTTGATCCTGAGAAGACCAAAGTGGTATCGCTTTTCCACCAGGGCTATTTTGGCAGCAAAACGACTGCCGGATCGCAGGTCAAGTTCTCCCGCCATGTCGATGAAATGACACTGGGCGAAAAAATGGCTGTCCTGGTAATCGGCGATGATGACCTTACAGGTCTCGCGGTAAGTTCTGGCGACAGCCTCAGCAAAAGAACCGTTACAGTAGATCAGTATCTTAGAGAAGTACTCTTTGCCAGCGATACTGAGTGGCGTGACCTGGATAAGCGCAACACGGACAACTTCTACTCCGCCATCCTGCAGGAACTGGATGCCAGCTGGGTTGAGAACGTCTCCTCCTTCTCAGCCGCCAGACCCCTGGATGACGTAGTTAACAACGTCCTATACCAGAGCAACATCTCAGCCTTCCTCTTCACGGCAGCGTTTGCTCCCGACAGCACCACCGAGCTAACCGTGTCGTACCCCGTAAGGGCCACCATCGACCGCAGCACGTCCACCGATTTCGTAAACACCTTTGCCTACATCCTGAGCCCTGCCGGAAACTTCGCCGACTTTGGCACGCTGGACATAGAAATCAGGCTCAACCAGCATTCACCTTATGTGCTTGAAAGCAGCATTCCCCTGCAGACTGATGGGACGGGTAAGTACACGGCAAGTCTGCAGGGCCTGCCGGAGGTGGATCTGGTTTTCTCCACCTACACCAGGCCGCAGATAACTGCCCTGGACTCGCTGCGGGCTAACAGCTCCTATCCTGTGCTTATCCTGATTATCGGGGCCGCATTTTTGCTGGCCATTACCGCATTGCTCATGCTTATGCGCAGACTATCCGGTTCGGCACAGTAACCCAACCCACAGAGTACAAGGCGCAAAACACACGACAGGCTCCCGCAAAAACCGGGTCTGTCGTGTGTTTTTGTTTGGGGGTGTGCCTTTTCAGTGATCGTATACTCTCCCTACAGCTTGGCCAGCTTCTCCTCGTAGCCCTCCACAAAGTAGCGTTTCCCCTTCTGCACCACTTTGTGACCCTCCGCCTCCAGCATGGCCCTCTGCCTTTCCAGGCCGCCGGGGAACCTGGGGTTGAGTTCCCCGCCCTTTCTCAGTGTACGCCAGTATGGTGTTCTGTCCTCTTCCCTCTCATCCGACGCCTCAGCCACTATGTTGATAAAAATGCCCGCAGTCAGCTGACATGTCGAATCTGCGTCATGCTGCTTTGCCAGCAGGCTTCGTATGTGCTCCGAAGTGGTCACCTGTCCATACGGTATGGTCATCATCACCGCGTCATAGGCCAGAGGCGGCGCAATAAGCAGCCGCGACCCACCAAGATGCCCAATGGCTCGGTCTTCAGTAGCGATAACAACCTTGGGCATGTCCTTGCTGTCCTGCAGCTTCTCGTTTGCCGTGCGCCTGGCCACCTTGTTTCTCCCCTTTCGCGTCTGACGGACACTTTCTATCCAGAGCTCCGCTAGTCCTCGTCCACCGCAAGGCTTATCAGCTGCAGAGCATCACCAATCGATGATACAATGCAATCCGTATCACGCCACCACATGCAATGTTTGCCCATGCATTGACGGGCTTCTCCCGATGCGCTCAATATGGGGCAGTAAAAAGCCACAGGATACAACCTCCCTTAGTTAGCGATTCATTATGCTTTCAATTTCTGCAATGGTTCTGGGGATGGAAGCCGTCAGGTTCTCGCAGCCGTCGGTTGTAACCAGGCAGTTGTCCTCCAGCCTGAAACCTATGCCCCACTCCTCATGGTATATGCCCACGTCCACGCAGAAAACCATACCCGGCTCTATGGCCATGGTCAGGTCCACCACGTCATGGGTATCAAAACCTATGTGATGCGCCCCGCCGTGCCACATGTACTTGCCTACGTCCTCAATTCTGTCGCATAAGCCAATGGCCTGCAGCTGCCTGAAGTTGTACTCCCTGATAATCCTGTCTACGTCAGCCATGGGCATGCCGGGTTTAATAATCCCGAACATGTACTCAGACGTGTTGTAGGCACATGTGTAAAGCAACCGTTGCTGCTCGCTGAACTTCCCATTGCACGGGAAGGCCCGGGAGACGTCATTCATGACAAAATCATACCTGGCGCCTACATCGTTAAGGATCATGTCCCCGTCTTTGGCCATGCCGTGGTAGTCGAAATAGTGGATACAAAAGTTGTTGCTTCCCGCAGAGATTATCGGGGGAAAGGCCGGCTCCATGACACCCCTCTGCGCCAGCGCATAGAGAAACTCAGCCCGGTACTCATATTCGTACATGCCCGGCCTG
Source organism: Firmicutes bacterium UBA2296 (assembly GCA_002345475.1). Lineage (GTDB taxonomy): Bacteria > Bacillota > UBA994 > UBA994 > UBA994 > UBA2296. Next base: position 13,201 of record DDWC01000029.1, on the reverse strand, counting down.
GACGTCTTCATCATGGCCTCGATTCCCGCCCGGGTGATCTTGACGGCCTCACGCATGGCCTCAATTTCGCACGGTTGCTTTATTGTGCGCTGTTTACGGATCTGCGGCAGGCAGTTCGCAATGGCAAGGTGAGGGTAATTCTGTCGCAAACGTGCGGCAAAGTTAAAGGCCTCGGTGTCCGGGTCTGTCGGGTCATGTTTGTAAAGGTCCAGCGCCACGGTACTGTACCAGCCCTGCTTCATAAGCGCGGTAAGATATGGCTCAAATTGGCGCGTGTATCTTACATCCTCTACCCCGGAAATCTGACGTACTTCATGGTCTTTTAGCCTGGTGCCCGTCCAGCGTTCTGCCAACATATCGGGCTCAAGTACGAAGATCATTTCGTGCACTTTACCATCACGTTTTTCTGCCACCAGAACGCATTCCTTGCGGTCAATCCCCGTCATGTAGACAAAGTTTCTGTTGGCATAAAAGAGGTAGTATTCATCCGCTGTCTTGCGCAATTCTCTGCCCGAAAACAGCACCAATAATGTGCCGTCAGCCAGAGTTTCGTACAAGGTCTCTCTGTTGCCCCTGTAAAAGTTGCTCTCCAAATCGCAACATCCTTCCGCCACTTCACAATTCCCGCCAGTAACCTATTGGGTATTTCTATGATTCTCTATTTACCCGCGTCTTCCTGCATACGTTGCTCACCTGGTTGCCCTTCAGCGAGTTCAGATGTTTCGACGTTTTCTCGCTGACATATAGAAATTACATTGCCAAAAAACTCTATTGCTGGTACCTTAGACTCAGCCGGGAAGGCGCGATTTAACAGGAGGTGGTTAGTTGTTTACATTTCATCTGGCACTAATTATGGTCATTGTTTCTTCTATTCTTCCGGAGATCATACTGCGGGAACTGCTCCGCGCACCTGTACCCGCCTGGCTGCCATATCTGAAAGTGGTGGCGCTCCTTCTCCTGACAGTCGTCCTGCGACGAAGCAAAGGTCAGAATCGCGACTTGTCGGGNNGTGGGGCTTCGCTGTGGTATTGGCCGGGTTTGTTGCCCTCCACGAGGTAACCGCCATGTTTCTGAGGAGCTCCTGGTGGCAGGGCCTCTTTGCAGAAAGCGGATGGTTTATAGGCTCCGTGGGCAGCCAGGTCTCACTGAAGTTGCCGAGCACAGTCCCCATGATTGCTCTATTGCTCTTGCTCTACAAGAAGCCAGGCCAGCTGTACCTGTCCAAAGGTGACCTGAGTGTAATAGCCGAACCTATACCGGCCTTCGGAATAAAGCCTCGCTGGGTAAAATGGGGCAGACTGGCCGTGATTTCTGGCTTTGCCATCGCCGCCGGCTCTCTTCTGTTGACACTGATCACCGTTACTGGATTTAGCGCTCCCGATAATCTGGGGGCACTTCCTGGCGCTATGCCCTTCATTCTCCTGTTTGCCCTGGCAAACTCCTTCAGTGAGGGCATCTTCTTCCGCAATGCCGTGCTCGGCCCCCTCACTGCCCTTCTCCCCAAGGGCCAGCTCATGATCGTGGCCGCCGTGTTCTTTGGCATTTCCCATTACTACGGAGCACCCCAGGGCATTATTGGCGTGGTTATGAGCGGTGTGCTGGGCTGGTATCTCTGCCGGAGCATGTACGAAACCCGCGGTATGCTGGCGCCGTGGATCATCCACTTTCTGCAGGACGTTGTCATCTTCATGGCCATGGTAGCCCTGACAGTCAGATAACTGGAAGTTCAGAGGTACGAAAAGAGAGCCGGGCTGGAGCCCTGGCTCTCTTCTTTTTGCTGCTGGCATGCGCTGACTCCTTAGTTAGCTACCATTAACCCTCTGCTGGAGTACTGTCAACTTGCTCAGGGCTTCCTACCGGCAATAATCTTCTCGATGCCAATTGCCCTGCGATAGACCCCCGGGAACGAATCCGGGATAGGTATGGCCCTGAGGGTCCTCTCATAGAAGGCCTGAGCCTCGTCCACCCAGCCGATAATGGCATACCCATAGCCCATCTGATGCATTGCCTGCAGGCTCTTAATGAGAAGCACCGTGCCAATGCCTCGCCCTCGGTATTGCGGGCTTACCCCTGTCGGTCCGAAGAAGTTAAGACATGTCGTCTCGTAACAGGCAAAGCCCACAATGGTATCTCCATCTACTGCCACAAAACAAGATGGAGGGTTCCTGGAGAAAGAAACCGAGCACTCCCCTGCCCAGCCTTCACTGAAGGTCTCCTTCACGTAGGCAACGATGCGGTGCATATTGTGCGGCATGGCCTGCTTAATGGTAATGCCCTGCGCCCGGAGAGCCGACTCGGTTTCAGTAGCGTCTGGCAGATCGTATAGCTTTACCAGCATGTCTTTTGCGTTCAATGGTATCCCTCCCGACTTGTGGCCGGCATCTGAAGCCTTGCCCAATCTGTCATGCCGCACGCCTCCGCCACACTCACGCTTGCCGCGGCACATATCTAAACTTTTGACACGGGTACTCCTTTCCCCTGCCGGCGCAGACGTCAATGGACCCTTCTGCTACACTTATGTATTGCATAGTCTATGAGTTTGGGGTGTTGGGCATGGAAGATGATATCAGACGCATCATGTTGGCTTCCAGGGTTCCGGGAGCGGCTCTCTATGTGGTAGATCAGGGCCAGGTAGTTTTGGAGCGGGGGTTCGGAGAGACCGGCAAAGGCACCGGAGATCTCGTGACAACCAGGACAGTGTTTGAGGCAGCCTCTCTGACCAAGCCTATTTTTGCCTGCCTCGTCTTAAAGCTGAGTGCCAACGGCCTGCTGGATCTCGACAGACCTATAGCCGATTACCTGCAGGAAAATGAGATTTGCGCTGATCAACGATATAAGAGGATTACCCCCCGACACGTGCTTTGTCACAGCGGAGGGTTTCAGAACTGGCGGCGAGAGGAGCCGCTCAAAATACACTTCACGCCGGGAACCGCGTTTAAGTATTCCGGTGAAGGTTATGTATACCTGCAGAGAGCTTTGGAGAGCCTGACCGGTGAGCCACTGGAACGGACTGTCAAGCGCAGCGTTTTGGACCCGCTCGCCCTTACGGACAGCAGCATGATATGGTCCACCGCAGTTGGCACCATGTTGTCCAACTCGTTCTCTGAGAATGGCGACTGCAAAGAGCCGCAGCCGCTGGGGGAAGCCAATGCTGCATATTCCCTGTATACGTCACTGCAGGACTATGCGCACTTCGTCATGGGGTTCCTGAATCCAGTCAATAGCCTACTTAAGCCAGAATCGCTACTGGGCATGCTTACCCCGCAGGTCAGTGTTGCCACGCACCTGGGCTGGTCTCTGGGCTGGGGCGTAATCGAAAGTAGCACACAACAACATTCTTTCTGGCACTGGGGAGACAACGGCAATTTCAAATCCTTTGTCTGGTTCGACCCTGTGGGACGAAGCGCCCTGCTAATGTTCACTAACAGCGCAAACGGCCTCATAATGGCCCACGCGGTTGCCCGCCATATGGGCATTGAAGGAAGCAAAGCCTTTTCGGATTTCCTCTGTCCTTTGTATCAGTCACAGCTGCTTCCGCGAAAGTAAGTAAGAGCGGCGACGGCGTATTCGGTTACCTGTGGTCCACGGTTGCGAAGTCGGAGCCATAACCATAGCGGATAGCGCGCGGCAAGACACACGGCAAGCTCATTAAACCGAGCTTGCCGTGTGTCTTGCCGCAGGTACCTGGTGACTCAAATATACCCGTCTGACGTTACTTCTTTGGCTTCTTTGCAGGGACGGCATTGGTGCTGGACGACAGCACAGACGGCTTCTCTACTGGTTTCTTCTTTTTTGGCGGCTTATTTGGTGTCTTATCTCCCACGTCAATCACCCCTTCTTTTGATCCGCGTCCTGGTCTCAAAACGCTGCTTCCTCTTCTATGCGCGTTCATGCCATATATTATCATTTGATATTTCGCTGCGCGTTGCCATTTACCTGCCAGACAACTCAGCCTGAATGCAATCTTGTTCACAAAACAAGGGGTATCTCGCGACATTACCTGGCAGTTCTCCCAGTCAGTATTCCCTGGACCTCCTTCCAGGCACTGTCCGGCAGGCAAGACCACATTGCCGTCCTGCCATGATCTGTTCTCGGCATGTACGCATATGCGGGGCAAAGCGCGCCGCACTTAAGCACCTGATAGGCAACAATTTTTGCGCGGGCGTTTACACCGAGGCTCGGGAAAATCATGGCGTCGCCGTAGGTGGGAATCTCCAGCTTCGCCGCCAGCGCATGGTCAGTCGCGCCCTCCACCTGCACAAGCAGGCCCCTGCTCCAGGCAGTGGCCGATGGGTCGCGCCCCGTGTGGTTAAGCACAAGCCACATTTCGGCATCGTGCTTGTTCCTGAACCCGCCGCGAATGAGCCTGCCGTCAAGGAAGTCCCTCAACTCGTAGGTACCCTGTTCGTTCCTGATATTAATCACTTCGTAGACCCCTTCTGCCTGAGCGTAGTTGTCATGACACATGCCATTGAAGTTCACGTGCGAAAAAGAAAAACTCTGTGGCACTGGCCGTATCGTCATTTCAAGATCCCTGACCGGAAAAGCCTCTATGGCTACACCACCCGAAATCCTGTACTTACTGTGAAGGTTTATTTTTTCATTCCGTTGCCCTCCCTCTTGTTCGGTCGGTTTCACCGCCGTGAAAGTCCAGTTAGAACCGGACTTGCGCAGTAACGCCTGCGCTATTTCCTGCTTCAGTCTCCCCCGGTCGTCGTACACATCCGGATCCACAAAAGGCGAATCCCAGCCTCGCGTGACTCCTCGTTCCATGGCCGCCTCCTGCTGCCGGGTTACCCCTATCTCGGCATTGAGCACCTCCGGGGACTCGTCGTACGGGGGCGAATGAAAGCCACTTTCCCCTCTCTTCACCATTACCGTCTCAAACGTGCTGGGCAGCATAATGTAGCAAAACGGCGGCAGCGCAGACAGGTTTCCAAAGCTTCCCTTTTCCTGACGTTTCTCTTGCATGTCATCAACACTCTCCTTCCTTACCTGCTATTATTCGTGAGCGAGGCATTATAGAGCGACAGATTCGCTTTTCTTGCCTCTACTTCTTATCCTTGATGGGAGATGCAAAAACACACGGCAGTCTCGGATTTTCCGAGGCTGCCGTGTATGTTTTCCTGCCACATTGGAGTCTAAGTGCAATCTGCTTGAGGAGGTGCAAAAGGAAGCGTGCCTTTTGCTTCGGTTTGTCCTCTCCGGTGTTTTTGGCTCAGGAGCTCTGTTCGACCAGGAGCACACCGGAGAGGCCCCAGCCGTATGTCTCCGTAACCCTTACAGTCCGCCTGGGCGGAGCGGGATCAAAGCTGTATCGGATTGGGAAAGAAAGGGCTTCAAACTCGTGGTTGCCCAGGGGTATCAATGCCATGTTTGACCACCAGGACAGTTCACCCATGAGAGCCCCGTCTTTCACCTTGAAGGTGAGTGTCCGCAACTGTCCGTCAACTGTAGCTTCATACCGGCCTGCATACATCCAGGGATTATGTACTTCAGGGACCGCGCGGGGTACGTAGGAGAGCCCCATATACTCGGTAAGATGTCGTAAATGTCGCTGCCACTCGCCATCTGCTGTGAGCAGGCGGATCTTGTACCCCCGGATGCTTGCGAAGTGAGCATCAGCAAGTTGCTGGTACTCCTGCCACATGGCAAACACACTCGCTTCGCCTTCGTAGGGGCGTGCCCTGAAGTACAGGTCCGCTTCCGAGTCCAGAATGATGTTCTTCCAGCGCTCTCCACGCACCGCAAAGGCCTTCTCAAAGGAAGCCTTGACGTCAGTCCTGTATAGAAGGACTACAGTCGGGTTAAGCCTGTCCAGTATGGCAAGCACCCGGTCAAAGTAGTCCATAATCTGGTGATGGGAGAAGCAGCTGTTAAAGAAGTAGCGGATTATACTCTGGTAGAGGCAGCCCTCCATAATGTAGACCCGCCCTGACTGTTCTATTTCCTCAACCAGGCGCTCCCAACGCTCGTACATGTCGGCCACATTTGCAGCCATGCCAGCTTCCGTCTCCAGGCTGGCCATCCTGAACTCACCGTCACGGATAGGATGACCCGGGATCTCTTCGTGCAGCCACGTGTGGGGGACCCCATTGGCTTCATATTGTCTCGCAAGCTCCTGGGCAGTGGATGATTTCCCGGTGCCGCTCATACCTGTTATGATTATGAGCGTTGATGGCCTCACACAAACACCTCCCCTCGAAAACCATTATAACGTCCAGGGCACCTTGAGTTCAGGTGTCATTTTCTCTGACTGCTTCATCCTGTACCGTCTGCAAGTCTCCTGCCATTCTTCGGACAGACATGCGCTGCCGTCCCTTTTGCTAGACCGGAGGTCTTGAGCGCAGAGTAGCGGGGTTGAACTTCTTTTTGTTGGCGTTATAGACGCGCTGCCCCTGCCAGATGTCAAAGGGTAGCATAATTTTCCTCACTACCGGGTTGCCTTCATGCAACCAGCCGCCAAAGTCCTTTGGCACGGCTGCCGGTTCCTGACGCGTCAGCTCAACCTCAACTACGGCGATGTCCTCCCTGTCTCCCAGGCTCTCAATAATTGAGCCATCCGCGGCCACCACCAGCGAGCCACCCTGCAGTCTAAACGCCTCTGGAGACATGAACTTGCCCAGGAGGCCCGTCATGACCTCCATTTCCCCCACGGGGTTAGTGAAGACCGTAGGTATGCCAAGAACCTTGCTGTAGAGTATGGGGAAGTCAATGACCTGCTGCCTGGCAGCTTCAACATCTTTCTGACTTACGCTCTGTGAAACCCGGTGCGGGGTGGCACGGGCATGGGGCATCAGCATAATATCGGGGCTCATGCCCATTAGCCCTTGAAGAAAGGGGGTCATGTGGTTATCCGCGCATATACCGACTGCAACCTTGCCATGCCGGGTCGCTATAAGAGATGGCGGGCTGTCTGCGCTCTTGTAGCAGTAGGACTCTGCCGTTCTCTTGCGGACAAAACCAAGCACACCGGTTTCGTCGACCAGGAAGAAGGTATTGAAAAAGTCGACGCCATCGTACTCCACAAACCCTGCGCCGATGGTGATCTGGTGCTCTTGCGCCAAAGCGCTGGCCCAGTCGACAGTAGGTCCTTCCCTGGGCTCAGCCAGTTGCCATGCCCTCTGGTTCGGTATGTAGCCACACGGGCAGGTTTCGGGGAAGACAACCAGCTCGGCTCCCTGTCGCACCGCCTGTTCCACTAGCGATGTCGGGTGCGCGTAATCTACCTGGAGGCTAGCAGGGTTTGTCATCTGAATTAGGCCAATTTTTACCGTCTTCATTGCGAAACCTCCTTGCGGCAGCCCATGGGGCTAGAGTTTGCCGTCAATGTCTGTGCTGTCAGATTGGAGAACAAGCTGGCTTTGGCTCAAGAGTCACAAAAAGAACCGTCCCTTTTGGAGATCACTCGTCGATGATGGTCACCTGGGGCCATTTCTCCGCGATGCGCTTGTCCCAAGCCCGCCTGCGAAACTGCTCCAGAGAAACTCGTTTCGGGTTTCGGCGCAGCACCATGTTAAACAGGTCGGCAAGGCCATAGGGAGCATAAATAATTAACGTATCATCCTCAAGCAGCCTTACACCTACACATGTAGCCGTTTCCGGCCAAGTGTCGATGGCGTCCTCGCTGGAGAGTAGCGGACATACAGCAACCCCAAACTCCTGCTGATACCACAAATGCACCCGCGCCTGGTTGATGGGCTCCCAGACATATGTCGGGGCCTGATTACGCAAGAATTGGGCAGCTCTCTCCTCCCGCTCGCCGCTCATATCATGCAGATCAAAAAAGGCCACGTCCACATCTCTGATAGCAGTGGCAACCTCGTACCCGTGCAGGCAATCCCACACGGCGTTGCGTATTACCCCTGCCCCCACGTACCAGTTCGGCAGGTCGGCACTCCGAGCGGTCTGCAGTATCTCCATCAAGTCTTCGTTGTTCCGTATTATCTCCCTAAGTCTAGCTTCCACAGGCGCCCTCCCTTTCTGCGGTGTACTCCACGCGTAGTCTGCCGCCGGTGTGTCAGCCTCGATTACTAGTTATGCGCCTGTTAGGTCTGCCCACCAGAGTTCCAGAAAAACTCTAGCAGCCAGCCAAAGCTAACCACAAACATCGTGCGCTGCCAAATGCCGGCAAACTGCGGTACCTGGAAAATCAGCAGGGACAACAGCGTCGCCACCGCGGCCATAAAGAGCGCAAGCAAACGGCGCTTCATCGCCGCCGGGATAAACGCCGCCGAAACGGCAAACAAGGTAAACGAAAAGCCCACCAGCGTGGCGAAGACACTGTGCCAGTTGTCTGCCGAGGCGCTAAAGGCGACCCCTTCGGTGATAGGCGCGTGCCGGAAAACAGCCGTAAGAATCAGGCTCAGGCCAAAAATGATGAGGACTATCTGCTGAAAGCGATACCCACCAAGCCCCCACCACGACTCCACAACTACCGCAACACCAAGAGCGACAAACACCACGTTCATCACCCAGGCATTAGGCGTGTTTTGCGCGCCCAGCTGGCTGGTGGTGTGACGCAACAGCGAATACCCCTCGGCGCTAAAGGCCGGCAGTATGGTTATTACCAGTAGCATCAGTACATATGCATAGGCGAGAAGTCGGCCGGGTTTCATGGTATCAACTCCTGGGGAGAAAGGATAGGCAGGGGTGGTGGGAGGCCCGTGGAGGGGGTGGATTTTTAGAGAAGAAAACCGTCCCCAATGTCGCTCGTCCGTCCTCTTCTCTCATAAGTCAATCTCTTTCCGCGCCTCTCGTAAGTTTGGTGCTTGTGTCCGATTGAACACGACCAAGAAACTCCCTGTTGAATCTCAGAGCATCCAGTGCTGCTTCGATGTCCTTCACATTACTTCTGATATATCCTCTAAGCACTAAGGCTGCAAAACATTGGGCATCTATAGCGTGTTTCCTCTGCAAATCAAAGTGTATATCCCCATAACTGTGCGCAGACGGGTTGCGCAGCTCATCAAATAATCGCTGATAAAATTCCCAATAGCTCATACCACATCTCTCGAACTCATCATCTGGGTTAATACCCACTCCGTCAATCCACCTCTGTTTGTGGGCCAATTCTCTGCTCCTCTTCCCTTGATTCGGAGGCTCTCCCAGAATGGACTCCGCACAACGACAAGCCTGTACAATGGCACTTTCCATGTTGGTTATGAAGTCTGCTTGTTCCCATAACTCTGGCTCATGTGATTCATGCATCATATAGGGCGAAAGACCAATCTCGCAAGTCAAGCAGAAGTAGTGAATCTGAAAAGATGAAAGCAATAATGATGTCGCTGTGAAGCATCTATCATCTCTGTTCATTAGCTCAATCACTGGGGCCAAATCTGCCATATCTGTCGCCTTTATTTGTTGACCATCAAGCAAGCCCACTAAATCGAAAATGCTGGTATCGGAAAATGTGATATTACCAATCTCATCATTGGGCACGAAGTAATACATCATCTTGTACTCTAAACTACGATGAAAACCAACTGCCTCGAACGCTCCATAGTAAGCTAATGATAGTTTGATCATGCTTCCTGCGGTCTTCCAGAAGCCTCGCCTCTTAACTGAGACATCGATGTCTGAGACGAGGGCAGAGTTCTCGTTTTTCGAGTGTGTCCAGACGTAGATCTTCTCATGCCCGGTTTCAAAGAGAAAGTTGTACTCTCCAATTGATGGCGAGAAGCTGTTCTCAATGGTAATTCCCTTAATGAAAGCATGGTGCCCAATTTCATTAGGTAGGTCTGGTGGATACTTAATTAGATGCTCTTCTCGTTTCAAGCGTCCCTCTTCCAGCAGCTCTTCAATTGTGCCCATAAGTTCATCCTTCAAGTTCATCGCCTCAATCATGATAATCAATAGCGGAGCCGGCGCTTAAGCGCGATATGTGAGTTGGAGGTTGGTCAAAGTAATACCAGGTAGTTACCCATAGTGCAGGAAACCCTTTACGAACAAGAGAAGAGCACACTGCCTCCCCCCAATCCTCACACAGAATCTCAGCAAGTTCTAGAATTGTTGGTATACTTGCCGACGTGTGCTCATGTGCTTCGTCTACACGTTACCATGCGATGGACGCATCGATGGATGCAAGTCTCAGCTGACCGGTCACACCTCGCGAGCGCGGCGTAGACCAGCATACAATGAGGATGCCGTTGATTTGCCGCCTATCTCGTAATTAACAGCCGACCCCATATGAGATTTTCGAACAAGAGACTAACGGAATGAACCCCGATGCTTTCTTACGCAGGAAATCCGAAAGCCTTCTGTTCTGATCAAACTTCTTCATGAGTTCGCGGCTAAGAAGATGATCTCCTGCTTCCTTCACTGTCAAATGTGACCAAAAGCGTGCTCGATATCCTGTCGATTACAACTTACTAAGTCATGCTTCGTCGGCACATTATTGAAAGGAAAGACCCCAGGCTATGCCCGAGGTCCGTTTCCTTACTTTAGCACCCAGATCGCTAACCCGCTGGCAAAGGGTTCGGAGAAGATGAACTCGTACTGATCGTGACGGCGGACGTCAAACCCGACTTCTCCTCTTACAGATCGCCCCGGACCTAGTTCACCATCCAGGCTGCCCTTGGTATCTGCGAAGATGGCGACGTCGTACTTGTACCACTGCGCATCCACGAGTTCCATCTGCATCACGGAAGAAATCGCAGCCGACTTACTCCCCTTGTTCTCGATTGTCAAATTGACAATAATAAACTGGTCAAGGTCGGGCGTCATGAAACTCTGGCCTGTGGATGTGCGAAAGCTGTTTACCGTTATGACCAAGTCGCCAAACTTGACTGCGTCGCCAACAGCAAAAGTCGGGGTCGTTGTAGGTGGCGGGCCAAGACTGGCTACTGGGATAAAGGCTTTGTTTGCGTCCTTGTATTCCAACTTCCAAATGGCCTGACCGGAAGCGAAGGGTTCGGAGAACACAAACTCGTAGTACTCGTGTTGGTCTACATCGAAGGCGACCTCACCGCGAACTTTTCGGCCGGCGCCCAGTTGCCCGTCAAAACTCCCGACTGTGTCTGCGAAAACCGCAACATCGTGTTTGTACTTATCGGGGTCAACGAGCTCCATGGACAAGTACGAGGATATGGAACTGGTTTTAGCTCCTCGGTTTTCGATTGTCAGGTCTATTATCAGATAAAAGTCGTTATCGGGTTTCATGAAGGTTCCGCCTTTGGATGTGCGAAAACCGTTTACGGAAATGTGCAGATCTCCATACTGGACCGTATCCCCGGCCTTAAAGATGGTTGCGGGCGGGGGCGCGGCGGGGGTAGTGGAGACTGGGGTGGTTCCAGTCGAATCACCCACTCTCTGAGGAGCGACCTCGGTGCAGGCAGATAATAGAGACAGCGACAGCATTGCTACCAGACAAAACAGCAGCACCTTTCGCATGTGAACGCCTCCTCCAGATTCAAGTTACTGATTTGCGGTTTCTTTGTTCATAAACGCCAAGATGGTCGATATTAGGCCGAGAACTCCTGGAACGATCCAGAAAGCCGAAACGGCGACAGCCCCACCAGCAGTGCCAACAAGCAGTAGCCAGCGACCGGATTTCCTCCTGCCCATAATAAGAGACGCGCCAACTATGAGCAGAATGCCCATGAACACCGCGGCAAAGCCTAACCCCGTAACTAGTTCGGCACCTTCAGCCTCGAGTGCAGTGCCTAGGCCGCCAACAAACATTGCGCTGAAAGCGGAAAACAGACCGAATATGCCCCCAATGAGCCCCAATACAAAGGATGCGATACGCATTTTTTCACCTCCTTGTCACTTTTCTTCCTTGTCGTCTGAACGGTTAACACAACGGTGCGAGGCTGAAAGCCTCATGCAATACCAGTATAATCGCTCAAATCCACAAAAGGTGATAAAATCCAGACCATTGTCATAGTTGGACAGCCAGGACCCTCTATCGCCCCACTTCCCACTCCCAACCTTCCCCCCACCCCGGCAAAAGTGTATTATGAAAAGGGAGCCGGGTTTTGGCTCCATACGCATGTGGTTTCAGATAAGGAGGGGTACTATGGTACGCATGGTAGGCACGACAGCGCGAGGGCTGCGCACTCCGATAATCAACCAGGGTGACGACATAATTGAGATAGTTGTGGATACAGTGCTTAAGGCGGCGGAGGCCGAGGGTTTTGCAGTTAAGGACCGGGACGTCGTGTCGGTGACGGAGTCGGTGGTGGCCAGAGCACAGGGCAATTACGCTACTGTGGACGCCATTGCGGCGGACGTGCGCCAGAAGTTTGGCGGCGGTACGCTGGGCCTGGTTTTCCCCATACTTAGCCGCAACCGCTTTGCCATTTGCCTGCGGGGCATCGCCCGGGGCGCCGACAGAGTTGTGCTGATGCTGAGTTACCCGGCGGACGAGGTGGGCAACCACCTGCTCAGTCTCGATGACCTTGACTCTCAGGGCATTAACCCCTGGACCGACGTTCTAACTGAGCAGCAGTTCTTTGATAAGTTCGGCGATCGCAAGCATTCGTTCACCGGCGTGGATTACGTTAAGTACTACAAGTCGCTAATCGAAGAAACCGGGGCGCAGTGCGAGATCATTTTCGGCAACGACCCGCGGGTCATGCTGCAGCATACAAAGAAAGTTTTGGCCTGCGATATCCACACCAGGCATCGCACCAAGCGCATATTGCAAGAGTGTGGAGCCGAGGCGGTTTACGGATTGGATGACCTGCTGCACGAGGCGGAATCTGGGGGCTACAACGAAGACTTTGGCCTGTTGGGTTCCAACAAAGCCACTGAGGAGAGCGTTAAACTGTTCCCCCGCAACGCCCAGGCGGTCGTAGATGGAATAAAGAGCAGGCTGTTTGAGCTTACGGGCAAACGGGTAGAGGTTATGGTTTATGGCGACGGCGCTTTTAAGGACCCTTCGGGCAACATTTGGGAACTGGCCGACCCAGTGGTTTCACCGGCCTTTACCGCCGGGCTGCAGGGCGTGCCCAACGAAGTTAAGANNCTGCGCGGAGACGCCCTGACCCAGGCCATTGCCCGCCACATTCGCGAGAAGGCCGGGGACCTCACCGGCAGTATGGAGGCCCAGGGTACAACCCCGAGGCGCTTGACTGACCTGATTGGCTCGCTGAGCGACCTTACATCCGGTAGCGGCGACAAGGGCACACCAGTAGTGTACATTCAGGGTTACTTTGACAGTTACGCGGAGCAAGAAATCGAGTAGGAGGTCACCCAT
>DDWC01000066.1 GCA_002345475.1 Firmicutes bacterium UBA2296 | reverse complement strand
CCCTTGACTTCCCGGATAATGGCGATTACCACTTTAACGGTGTCAGCATACGCAAGCACTCCGACTTGGAGATTTCCCGCTTTCGCGCCTCAAACATTGGCTTCATTTTTCAGTCCTACAACCTGCTACCTCACTTGCGGGCGTGGGAAAATGTAGTGCTTCCGGCAAGGTATACAGGGGTTCGTTTTAATAAGGCTGAGGCCAGGACCAGGGCATTGCAACTGCTGGAACAGGTTGGCCTCAGGGAGCGGTCCGAGCACCTTCCCTCGGAACTGAGTGGCGGAGAAGAACAGCGGGTCGCCATTGCCAGAGCCCTGATGAATGACCCACAGGTAATTCTTGCTGATGAGCCCACGGGAAATCTGGATACTAAGAATCATCAGGCCATTCTTGGCATCCTGCGAGAGCTTCACTCTCAGGGAAAGACGATCCTGGTGGTGTCACATAACCCTGAGGTAGTAGAGATGGCCCAGCGAGTGGTGAGGCTAAGAGATGGATCGCTGGAAGGGTGTCAGTAAAAGTTTAAGGAGGTGCTAAGGTGAGAGTGTTGCTTAGCAAGGCTGTCGTTTTGATTTTAGCTGTAGTGCTGCTTGTGGGCTGCTCCGGGGATCCTAACGTCACCCAAGAACCTACCCCTTACAGGGTTACAGCTGTTCATTCGGGGGCTATTAAGACAGTTCACTATCTGCTGCCTGGACATGATGAAGTTGTGTCTGCCACTGATCTGATTACCACATTTTTCATAAGCGACCTGACGCAGAGTTGGAATAATCCTGACTGGAGTAACCTTGGGCCGCTGGTATCGGAGAACTTCCATGATCGGTCGGGGTCGCTTGCCAATCACTATGTTGTCAACCAACTGAAAACAAGTGTAGAGGAAGTGGATATCAACCAGATCATTTTCATCTCTGCCGTTGGCCTGCCGGGAAGCCCGCTGAATACTGCGGAAGTATCAGTAGATGTCACCATTAGGTATTTACAGGGTGAGGCTGATTGGCTTACACAGACAGGTGTTGTCCTGGATAAGGATTATATGTTTAGCGTCCCACTCACCCTCCGTAAAGAGAATGACAAATGGAAGGTACATCTTCTCCGTTACTCCAGGCACCCAGCCTACGGGCCTATTCCTTAACGCCTCCCGGATCACGCCTTGCTTTCGTTCCACGAAGACCGTTCAACCGACACTCATGCGTATTACTAATAGATTCTTGCATACCACCTAGGAAAGATACCGCAGCTTCATGTGAGATGGAGGGATTGGATGAAGAGCCGAAACGTTGTCTCAGTGGCGTTAGTTGTGGTCATCTTTATCATGGGGAGCAGCATTTTTGCTATAGAGTTCGTACTCTCAGGCTATGAAAGGACTGCTAAGGAACAAGTTGAGGAAACACGTGCGGATTATTTTGCCATGATGCTCAGGCCAGAACAGGACAGGGCACAAATTGAGCAGATAGTTAGCGGGTTTTCATCCATTGATAGGATAGCACTCACTCGGCAAGGAAGCGGTATGTTCGGCTATAGACGACCTGGTAGCGAGGAGCGCAACGCAGTAAACGTCCAATGTGTAGACCCAAACTTCTTTGCCATAAGACATCTGCAGTTAGCAGAGGGACGCTTTCTTGATGCTGGTGATGAAGGTGCTTACGTAGCGGTAATAGGCGCAGCTATTGCTCAACGTCATGGGTGGGGCTTGGGCTCAAGGGTAATGCACCCTTACATGCTCAGTACGTATGAAGTTGTTGGCATCCTTAAAAAAATCGATGCAGAGTTCAATGAGGCTGTTACACCCGAACCAGAGTTCTTGGAAGCGTCTCAGCTAACTTACGACGTTTTCGTCCCCTTTGATGCTGTTCCCTTCCCCAATGCCAGTCATGCTGAGATGCAGAGAAGGCTGGCCCCTCTTGAAGACAACATGAGACATAGATTTCTTTGGGTATCGGTTATAGAAGGCGAAGCAGTGTCCTCGGTGGGGGAAGCCCTGCGAGACGCGATTGCTGAAGGAACGGGGTGGAGACCGACACTGACGCTCGGGCGCCCTGCAAAGTTGGTCCACTCTTACGTGTCGGGACAGACGAACCGTTCGCTGACCGTAAGTACGTTGGTAGCCATCGCGGTGGCAATGCTTAATGTCAGTGGCCTGATCATGATGCAGACATACCTCAGGGCCAAAGAGATTGGTATTAAACGAGCCTGCGGCGCCTCCGCAGATCATATTCGCCGAGAGTTTCTCCGCTACTATGCTCAGCTGTCTACCCTGGGGGGAGTTCTTGCCACAATCCTAGCAATAACCGTCTTCCCCCCTGTAATGCAACGCCTGCATATTCCCTACAGTATCTCTCCAATGAGAATAGCATCTCTAGCACTGTTCATTATGCTAATTGGTCCCTTGTGTAGCCTTATACCAGCGTCCATGGCCGCCAGAATGTCTCCTCTGGACACCATTGCTGACCGGCGCGCCTGGGGTGTGAGGCGCCGCAGAATAGACCTTAGGCAGATCTTTATCTCCCTGGGGTTTGGTACGGCCATAGCTGCGGTCTTCTTTGTCTCGTCGCTAGGGGCCTCGTCTCTTAGGGACGTAGATCTATACATGAGAGCAGCAGGAGCAGATACAGTGGTAGTAGAGGAGCCCCCGGCCGGTTCTTTGCCTGTTCTGGCCAAGTTAACCCATGGCCATTATGAGACCCTCTGTGGCCCCTGCATCAGGCAATATGGCGAAATGGCTTGGCTGGATATGATTAATACACGTGCAGGGATTGCAGCAAAAGACTTGACCGAGACCACCGTGTTTGCCACGGACGGCGATATCTCCCAAGTGATGGGGTATGGACTGGAAGCAGGAAGGTGGGCTTCCTCTCCCGGCGAAGTCGTGCTGGGCTCAGTTCTGGCACAAAGGTTCTTCCCGGGTGACCCCGCCATAGGACAGCAGATTGTGCTGGGCACCAACCTGCACCCCTTTACCGTGGTAGGGGTATTGTCTAAAAGGCCTGCCAATCTCTCAGATTTGGATGCAGACCGGGATTACGCCCTTTTTGTGCATCACTCCGCTCGACAGGCGGTAGGCGGGTCTTCTCCCCAGGGACCAAAGATCTACATAAAAGCCCATGTGCCACAGGCAGTCCCCATGCTCATAGAGACTGTCAAGCTGAGCCTGGCAGATGTTCATGAAGAGGCTGAGCACCTTCTGGTGCAACAAGCTCTCGGTCCCCTACTAGATCTTAAAGCACTACGGGCTAGCTACCACTTGAGTGTTCTATCTATTTCTGTATTATCCATTCTGGTTGCTGCCGTAGGCATCTCTATGCTAGCCCTGGTTCAGACTAGTGAGATGTCCCGCAGCCTCGCCATCCTCAGGGCTTGCGGGGCTACAAGAAAGGCTACAATTTCAGGAGTTCTGGTGGAGATTATATCTATAATCTGTTTCGCAGCTGCCTTAGGAGTAGTGCTTTCTTATGGGCTATACAGAATAGTAATCACGGCACAGGGATTGCCACAAGTAAGCAATGTACTGTGGGTAGTAGCGGGAATCGCTATCTCGATACTCTGTGCACTGACAGCTGCCTATATCCCAGTAAGAAGCATCGCAAAACAGTCCCCCGCCAGCTTGTTGTAAAGGAGGAGGAAGGTATATGGCACTTATTCAGCTTAAGGACATAGCCA
>DDWC01000092.1 GCA_002345475.1 Firmicutes bacterium UBA2296 | reverse complement strand
GAGCTTTATCCGCAATACTGCCAGGTCCTTCTTTAACAGGCTGGCAGGTGAAGAACGGAGGTGAGGGATATGCAGGCAAGGGTTTGGGATTTCTGGGCCTCGCGATACGAAGGGCTGTGGGTACAGAGGTATTCGCTGACGCCCACCAGAGAGATGGTCATCAAAGAGCTTTCGGGTATTATCGACGAAAGCAGGGAGTATAGACTCCTGGACATGGGCTGCGGCACCGGGCAGCTGATAAGAGACATCAGGAGCGCTTTCCCCAAGGCCCGGCTGGACTGTGTGGGCGTAGACATTTCGCCCAGGATGATTGAAGCGGCCTCAGCCAATAACCCGCATACCCGTTTTATACTGGGCAGTATTGATGATGCGGAGGGGGCAGGGGACTTTGACATCATTGTCTGCACCCATTCCCTTCCCTATTACCGCAAGCAAAAACAAGCCCTGGGCAAGCTTTCCGCCATGCTCAAGCCTGGGGGGCATTTGTTGCTGGCGCAGGCCTCGGTCAACTCGCTTTACGACGCACTGGCGATGTTTCTTGTGAAGTATACGACCGGCCGGGCCAGGTACCCCAGTATTGCGACCATAAAGCAGATGGCCGCCGCATATTTCTCCTGCCTGAACTATCAGGTGATCAGGGAGAAGTGGTACATGCCCACCATCGCGCTCTTTGTCCTAGGGCAGGGGGAGAAGGCATGAAGGTACTACTGGTCAGGCCCAGACCTCACCCCGAAACTATTGGCCTGCAGGATGTGATGATCTGCGAGCCGTTGGAACTGGAGTACCTGGGTGCGGCCCTCAAGGCAGCAGGACATGAAGTTGTCATTGTCGACATGATTCTGGAGCGCAAGCCGCTGGAGTTCTTCGTGCGCGAACACCGGCCCGATTATGTGGGCCTCACAGCTTACATTGCTCATATCAACATAGTTAAGGAGTCTGCGGCCAGGGTTAAGCAGGTTGCTCCCAGCTGCAGGGTGGTGGTAGGCGGCGTGCACGCCGAAGTGATACCGGAGGATTTTGTTTCTCCGCATATCGACTTCATTGTGCGGGCAAATGGCATCAGGACCATGCTGGAACTGGTTGAGGGGAACAGTGAGGCCGAGGGTGTGTGGAGGGAGAAAGGACCGTTCTGTGCCAAGGAGACCACCTTTCAGTACCCACACCCGGACCGAAGTCTGGTGGAGCGTTACCGCAGCCGCTACTATTACATGTTTCACAACCCCTGCGCCCTGATGAAGACCAGCTACGGCTGTCCTTATCAGTGCAAGTTCTGTTTTTGCCGCAATATAACCGATGGCCAATACTTCGTGCGGGATATCCCGGACGTGATCGCCGAGTTAAAGAGCATCCCCGAGCGCGAAGTGTATATCGTCGACGACGACTTCCTGGTGGCCAGGAAGCGGGTGCTGGCCTTCTGCGATGAGCTCAAGGCCAACAATTTGGATAAGCGTTTCTTGGTATATGCCCGAGCGGACTTTGTGGCCGGCAACGAGGACGTGATAAGGCGCTTCGCGGAGTGCGGCTTGCGGGCCGTCATTGTGGGTCTTGAGTCCGGCAGCGAAGCGGAACTGAAGGAGTATAACAAACAGGGCTCAGTGAAAAGCAACGAGGAAGCAGTAGCTGTGCTAACGAGAAACGGCGTTGAGTGTTACGGTACATTCATATTGGGGGTAGACTGGAGCCCCGCTGATTTTCGACATCTGCTCGCGTGGATCAGGAAGCTGGGTCTGAAGTTCGTCAATCTGCAACCCTTCACTCCCTTACCGGGGACAGAGTTGTACGACTCCTACAGGGACAGGCTAATCATCAGCCGCAGCGAGGCCGAGAAATGGGATTTAGCGCATCTCAGCGTTGCTCCGGGCCGGATGAGTATCCGGGCCTACTACTGGAACATCATCGTGCTCTACTACAAAATCACTCTGCGCCCTGCCAGTGTCCTGCAGATGATCAGGCAATACGGCCTCAGAGAAAACATCAAACTATCCCTCGGAGCGTCAAAGATTACCTGGCAATACTTTAAGAAGATGGTGCGAGGCTAGTCTGTGCAAGGGAGATCGTTATGACTAAGAAGATACTGTTTATCCAGCCCACGCCTTATGACACCCACGGACAACTGATCAAGAAGAAAAAACTCTACTTCGTGGGACTGTCATTGCCTTTGTTGGCAGCCCTTACACCCGACATGTACACATGCGAGATCGTCCTGGAGACCATAGAAGACGTGGACTTCGATAGCGACGCCGACATAATAGCCATCAGTAGCATGGGTCACGCAGTTATCAGAACCCTGGATATCGCCAGGGAGTTTAAACAGCGAGGCAAGACAGTTGTTCTTGGCGGCTATATGGTCAGTCTGATGCCGGACGAAGCAGCAAAATACTGCGATGCCGTTGTGGTGGGAGATGCGGAAGACGCATGGGGGGCACTGCTTGAGGATTACGAGGGTGGCCAACTGAAACCGCTCTATTACCAGCAATTGGTGACTCTAGACCCGCCGATTCCCCGTTACGAACTACTGCTCGATAAATCCATCGGCGACTTCCTGCCAGTGCAGGCCGGGCGCGGGTGTCCTAATATATGCACCTTCTGCTCCGTGTACTGCCTGTATAAGACGCAATACTTCAAGAGACCTGTTACTGACGTAGTCCGCGACATCAGGCGCGTTAAGGAACTGGGCTTCAAGAGGTTCCTTCTGCTGGATGACAACATACTGGCGGATCGCGAGTATCTGCTTGAGCTGTGTGCCGAGATAAAGAAGCTGGGCATGCAATGGCTGTCGCAGTGTTCGGTGCAGATAGGGGCGGATAGCGAGGTGCTCTGTGCCGTGGCCGCAAGCGGTTGCGTGGCTTTGAGCTTTGGACTGGAGAGCATCTCGCAGTCGAGCCTCGATAGTATGAACAAGTCATGGGCTAATGTGGATGAATATGAGCGCCTGTTGCGCAACATCAGAAAAGCCGGAATCGACCTGTCCACTGAAATGGTTGTAGGCGCTGATGGCGACACCCTGGAGAGTATCAAGGCCACGGCAGAGTTTATACGCAGAAACAAGATCGTAGTACCGCGCTTCTACATACTGACTCCCATACCGGGCACCGAGTTTTACCAGGAGATGCTGGCCGAAGACCGCATCTACAACCATGACATCTACTCTTACAACGGTGCTGAGGCGGTGCATATACCCAAAAACATGACTCCGGAAGAGTTGACCCAGGCTTACTGGGATCTGTACAACGAGGTATTTACT
>DDWC01000183.1 GCA_002345475.1 Firmicutes bacterium UBA2296 | reverse complement strand
TAGTCCACTCCGAACTCGCTGGCCACATCATAGATCTCCTCTTTGTTGAGCACAGGGAAACCGACCAGGGCTATCCTCCCGCCCTTGCGAAGTTCACCTATGGTTTCCAGTCTGGAGATAAAACTCCGGTCTAGTTGCAGTTCATTGGCCACGTCCTGCTGGCTAAGACCCGCTGCCCTGCGCTCTAACACTTTCTCCACAGTACGCATTATCCGGTCTTTGCTGACAAGTTTCTCTCCAACACGAACATAAGACAAAGCTAACACCTCCTGTGCACAGTTTTGTTTACATGCTTATTCTAACACGCTTTTTAGCTTTTGTAGCAGCCCACTTTGTGCACAAGACAAAACTCCCAGCCATTTAATCAGCTGGGAGTGGTCGTTGGGCCGCAATCTGCAGCAGTATTTCACACAGGTCTTCCAGAGAGGTTGTCCTGTTTATATGGTCGCGCCACCGGGCCGCGCCAGAGACTCCCTTGATATACCACGCCAAGTGCTGCCGCATCTCTCGTATGGCGGCATACTCTCCTTTACGTTCAACCGTCATGGCCAGCTGACGTAAAGCCATATCAATACGCTCAGGGACCGTCGGCGCGGGGAGTTCCGCTTGCCCCAGTAGCGACCGGGAGATGTCTCGGAACAACCAGGGATTGCCCAGGGCTCCGCGTCCCACCATGATGCCGTGACAACCCGTTCCCTGCATCAGGCGAAGTGCGTCATTAGCGGAGAAGACATCCCCGTTCCCGATGACGGGAATCGAGACCGCATCCCGCACGGAGCGAATGATGTTCCAGTCTGCCTTGCCCCCATAGAAGGCGGCTCGGGTCCTGCCATGTACCGCAATGGCTGCTGCTCCAGCTTGCTCAACCTCCTTCGCCAGTTCAACGGCAGTCGGGGAAGAGTCATCCCAGGCTTTACGTGTTTTGACCGTAACAGGCAGAGATACTGCCCTAACGGCGCTTTTGACGATCTCACCGGCCAGTCGGGGGTTGAGCATAAGCGCCGCTCCCTCGCCGTTCTTAGTTATTTTGGGAGTGGGACATCCCATATTTATGTCGATAGCCACACAGGGGATCTTCTGCTCAATCAGGGCTGCTGCCCTGGCCACTTCATCGGGTACTGATCCAAACAACTGAACTACGATTGGCTGTTCGAGTTCGTCAGTAGACAGGAGTTCCCATGTCTTCGCCTGATCGTATATCAGCCCCTTACAGCTGACCATTTCGCTTACCACCAAAGAAGCTCCCATTTCCCGGGCAATAATCCTAAAGGATTGATCAGTAATACCCGCCATAGGCGCAGCTATTACTGGAGGGATTAACTCTATCTTTCCAAGTATCACTACGATTGCTCCTTACAATAGATAGGTACGCTGGCCCTTGACCACATAGCGGCCCACATGGTAGGATGTGTCAAATCAGTGGAGGTGGTACCGTGTTTAAAGGTGAAAAGACTCGCCTGCGGGCGCTGGAGAGAAGCGATATAGACAACTTCATGACCTGGGTCAACAACCGAGAAATCACGCAATACCTGCTGGCCTTCTCTGTACCTGTCTCCCGGGCCTTTGAAGAGAAATGGCTGGAATCCGCCATGTTTCATACCGCTACGGACAAAGTATTCGCCATTGAGACGCTGGCAGGAGAATACCTTGGCAATTGTGGCCTGCACCAGATTGACAGCATCAATCGGCATGCGGAACTGGGTATCGTCATCGGCAATTCCGCATATCTTAGCCAGGGTTACGGCACCGATGCCATAAAGGTACTGCTGCGCCTGGCCTTTGACAACCTGAACCTCGAGAAGGTATATCTACGCGTCTACGGCAACAACACTCGCGGCATCCGCTGCTATGAAAAATGCGGCTTTGTGACAGTGGGACGCCTCAAACGCCATCGCTTTATTGATGGAGAGTGGCAGGATGAAGTACTGATGGAGGTATTTAGGGGGTAAGCGATTGGTGGATTACAGGGTGGCGAGCGGGGAGCTCTTAGTTCTTAGCTCTTAGTTCCTAGCTCCAGCACAGTAACCGGCCTACCAAGAGCTAACAGCCAGGAGCCAAGAGCCCTCATACCCCCTTGTACCCCCTAGACTACCCCCGGCTTACAGATTATCTCGCTGACCACGGTCTCGGTAAACTTGTTGGCGTGGGCGGGGCGTATCACCACGGCCGTATCAGCCCCGCCGCCGGATCCACCTACGGCAATAATGTCTTCCCCGTAGGGAACCAGACCCGAATCAAGGGCCATGACTGCAATTTCCACGGCCACTTTAGTTCCCTGTCCAAACATGCGCAGAGTGGCCGCTGTTATGTACGCTGGGCCAAAGCCGGAAAGTTTGTTAGCATAACCGCGCTCTACACCACCCAGGAGGTGCGTTGTAGTCAGAACCTTGACCCCCCGCTCAATAAGTTCGACCCTCATCTCGGCAGGCATTTCATCTATTCCTGGTCCTCGAAAACCGACGTGATGCGTTACACAGACTACGTTCACACCATGCCCGACAAACTCCCGGGCGGTAGCACCGCTGTTTGAGGCTACCACCACGTGCTTCACACCGAGTTCATGGGCTCGTTTGATTGCCAGCTCGACAACTTCATTTGTGTTTATCGGACCTTTTTGCGCAAAGACTCTCATGCCAAATTGTCCCCTTTCTTGTCTCCATCTGTGTGCTCCTGTGTCACTGTGGTTTGTGATATATCCTTATCACAATAAGGGCATATCCACGAACCCGACGAGGACGCCGAATAGGAACGTTTCCCACAGTGTGGACATAGCTTGCTTAACATCAGAGCATCCCTCCTGTTGGATCGACTATCTTCAGCAGTGTGCGAAACGGTTTGTGTATCAACCTATAGCTTTGACGCGGGTATCCGTTCTTCCTGCATTTTGGCCATTTTTCATGTTCCACTCCTGGAAGTGTGTGCTATAATGTATCAGTCACCATATCGGGGCGTGGCTCAGCTTGGTAGAGCGCACGGTTCGGGACCGTGAGGTCGCACGTTCAAATCGTGTCGCCCCGACCATTGTCATTAAAAGCCGCATCGATACCTTTCGGTATCGGCGCGGCTTTTCATTTTACGTGAGTGAGATAAAGGGCCACGACAGCCTGATTATGCTGATAGAAGCCGATAGACCTGATAAGCCGAGGGACTTTTCTAGCCTTTGGTTCGTCCCTATCAGCCGTGCCATCAGAATAATCGGCGTGCCTATCAGGCTGTCGTCCCTTCCCTGTTCCAGCGCACCGCGCTGGATCTCCTAGTTGCCTCAGCCACAACCCTCAGGGCCACGGTCAATAAGCTCTTCGGCCAGACTGGCGCAACGTTCCACATAGCCAGCACACACCTCGCGATAGCCTGGCGTCTTGGGCTTCATGTCGCGACAATCTATGGAACCATATTCGGCAATAATCATATCGACAAATTCCTTCGTGAGGGCCTTGGCATCTTCTGACCTTGGCCCCCCCAACTCCCGGCCGTACCAGCGGCCGATGGACATTATTGCGCCCGCTACCGCACCGCAAATACTGCCACACGCGGCGCCACCGCCAAATCCACTCGAAAGGCGCAGTGTCACAGCCTGCTCTGGTTGGCTCAGATCCTGGTTCATACCCAGCCATACA
>DDWC01000221.1 GCA_002345475.1 Firmicutes bacterium UBA2296 | reverse complement strand
TCCCTCAGCTGCAACCGCTCCCATCCTGATCATTGTCGGTATCTTCATGATGGAGCCTGTAATGAAGATTAAGTTCGACGACTACATGGAAGCAATTCCTGCTTTCCTGGCCATCGTTATGATGCCTTTCACCTTTAGCATTGCCGAAGGTATCGTTTGGGGCGTGTTGTCCTACGTCCTCCTCAAAGTGTTTTCCGGCAAGGGCCGCGATGTATCTCTGACCATGTACATTCTGGCAGTGCTCTTCGTCATAAGGCTCATCGTCCACTAACATCACAAATCGCCTGGTCAAATAGAGAGAGGGCTTATGCATAGGGCACAGGCCCTCTCTGTCGTTCACAAAAAGGAGGAAGGCTCTGTGATTTCCCGATATACTTTGCCTGAGATGAGCTCAATCTGGTCTTTAGAGAATAAATACAGGTTGTGGCTCGAGGTGGAAATTCTAGCTTGTCAGGCCTGGGTAGAACTTGGTGTCATACCTGCAGCGGACGTGCAAAAAATCAAAGAGAAGGCTACCTTCAGCGTGGCGCGCATTGAGGAGATAGAGGCGGATACGAACCATGATGTAGTAGCCTTTACCAGAGCTGTCAGTGAGTCGCTTGGTGAGGAGTCAAAATGGGTACATTATGGGCTCACCTCCACCGACGTGGTGGATACCGCTTTGTCGGCCTGCATAGTTCAGGCACTTGAGCTAATTACGGCGAAGCTGACGAAACTGAGGAGCGCAACTTCTGATCTGGCGGGGCGTCACAAGAACACACTCATGATGGGGCGCACCCATGGCGTTCACGCTGAGCCCACAACCTTTGGGCTCAAGCTAGCCGTGTGGGTGGCCGAGCTGGACCGGCACCTGGCACGACTGCAACATTTGCGGCAGGACATGGCGGTGGGCAAGCTATCTGGTGCTGTGGGCACCTACGCCAACACGCCTCCGTTTGTTGAAGAGTATGTTTGTGAGAGAATGGGCCTGATGCCGTCCATGGCTGCCACGCAGACACTGCAGCGGGATCGGCATGCGACCTTCGTCTCCGCTCTGGCTATTTTGGGGGCTACTTTAGAAAAAATGGCGACCGAAGTCCGCGCCTTGCAGAAAACAGAGACGCGAGAAGTCGAAGAACCATTTAGGGCTGGACAGAAGGGCAGTTCTGCCATGCCCCACAAACGCAACCCCATCATGTGTGAAAGGGTCGCCGGTATGGCAAGGTTGCTCAGGGGCTATGCTCTGGCCGCTATGGAGAACGTCGCCCTGTGGCACGAAAGGGATATTTCCCATTCATCGGTGGAAAGGGTCATTCTACCGGACGCCACACACGCTATCTACTACATGCTCCATGTCATGGTCCGGGTCATGACTGACTTGCGCGTCTTCCCGGAAAATATGCGTGCCAACATGGCGCGTTCCTATGAGCTGCCTTTTTCACAGCATGTGCTGCTTAAGCTCATAGACTCTGGTCTGACCAGAGAGACAGCTTATGACCTGGTGCAGCAACTGGCAATGCGTGCCTGGAATGAAGGTATCAATTTCCGCGACCTGGTGATGTCCGATGAGGGAATTGTCTCCCGAGTATCTGCAGGCGACCTGGCACAGTGTTTTGATGTGGAATACCACCTGAAACACATCAATGTCATTTTTGAACGACTGGGCATATAGAGGAGGGGCATAACATGAATGTGGCAAAGCTTGATCTCTTATATGAGGGCAAAGCCAAGCAGGTTTACAACACCACAGACCCCGAAATCCTATGGGTCTACTACAAAGATTCGGCAACGGCCTTCAATGCGCAGAAAAGAGCTGAGATTAGCGGCAAGGGTGAGTTAAACAACTTGATATCCGCACATTTCTTCGGCTACCTGCGCGACAAGGGAGTAGAGTCACATTTCGTGAAGCTGGTCAGCTCCCGGGAAATGCTGGTCCGGAGGCTTGACATCATCAAGGTGGAGGTCACAGTGCGCAATATTGCCGCGGGCTCTATGACCAGGAGATTAGCAGTGCCCGAAGGGACAGAGTTGCCTTTCCCCATAATAGAATACAGCTATAAGGACGACGCGCTTGGGGATCCTTTAATCAACGCTGGGCATGCAATGGCTATGGGACTGGCCACTGAAGCAGAACTAAAGCACATTGATGAGCTGAGCCTGGGAGTAAACGAAATTCTCAGTGCTTATCTGAAGAGCCTGGGCATCATATTGGTAGATTTCAAGCTGGAGTTTGGCAGGCATCAGGGCAAGGTCATGCTCGGGGATGAAATATCCCCGGATACCTGCCGCTTCTGGGACAGCGATACCAAGAGCAAGCTCGATAAAGATCGCTTTAGGCTGGACCTGGGAGGTCTGACCGAGGCTTACAGGGATATTTGGCGCCGCCTGGAGCGTGGGGCGGCAGAGGTAAAGCATTAGACGCAGCAGTTGCCCCAGTTGGGGCAAATATAGGGGCTTAGGGGGAAAACCAAAAGTGTTTCATGAAGTTAGCGATGACAAGCTACGAGAAGAGTGCGGAGTATTTGGCGTCTATGGGAGAGGACTGGACATAGCCAGGCTGGGGTATTTTGGCCTGTTTGCCTTGCAGCATCGGGGCCAGGAGAGTGCCGGGCTGGCCGTCAGCAACGGCCGTGACATTCTGTCGAGCAAAGGAATGGGTCTGGTTTCAGAAGCCTTCGGTGAATCCGACATTGCCGAGCTGGCATCCATAGGAGGCCACATAGGCATCGGACATGTGCGCTATTCGACGGCGGGAGGGTCAGGGATTGCCAACAGTCAGCCTCTCGTGGCTCGTTACATGCGGGGACATCTGGCCCTGGCCCACAACGGCAA
>DDWC01000179.1 GCA_002345475.1 Firmicutes bacterium UBA2296 | reverse complement strand
GGGAACCAGTTCGGCAAAATAACTGAAGTCCTCACCGCCCATGGAAGGGTTGGCAATGCGGTGCGCGTTGGACTTGCCCACGACCTCGCCTGCCGCAGCAAAAACCAGATCGCACATCTCATCGTCATTGACCACGGAAGGGTATCCGGAATCGTAGGTCAAGGAATAGGTGCAGCGGAAGGTATCACAGATCCCCTTCAGTATGCGCTCCAGTCGGTCAGGCATACTCGAGCGCACTGCCGGATCCAGAGTTCGCACCGTTCCCGTCATCACCACTTCGTCGGCAATGACGTTGCCGCGGTAACCGCCGTTGATTGTGCCAATGGTTACTACCACTGACCCCAGAGGATCAATCTCGCGGCTGGCGACAGTTTGAACTGCATTGACGAACTGACTTGCGGCAACTATGGCATCGATGGACTTATGCGGATGTGCGCCGTGTCCGCCCTTGCCGCGAATTGTCAGAGTGATGCTGTCGGTGCCGGCGCTGCTGACTCCCCACTTCACGCCCACCTCGCCGGTCTTGTAAGCCATGGTGTTCAGATGCAACCCAATTGCGGCATCGACCTTTGGGTTTTCCATTACTCCGGCCTGAATCATGGGTAGTGCTCCGCCCGGGCCCTCCTCTGCCGGCTGGAAGAACAGCTTCACGTTGCCCTTAAGCTGTCCGGCCTGCTCACTGAGTAGCTTGGCCACGCCCATCAGTATGGCGGTGTGGCCGTCGTGTCCGCAGGCATGCATTTTGCCCGGCGCCGATGACGCGTAATCTACGCCGGTCTGTTCCATTATGGGCAGGGCATCCATGTCTGCTCGAATAGCGATGGTCCGGCCTGAGCCGGCTCCGCGGATGAGCCCAACCACACCAGTTCCGCCCACTCCCGTCTGGACTTCAACGTTTTCCAGGGTGCTCAGGAAGTCAGAAACAACTCCTGCTGTACGGACTTCCTGCATGCCAAGCTCCGGGTGCTGGTGAAAATCGCGCCTGAATGCGATAAATTCGTCCTTAAGTTCATTCGCCCTTTTCAAAAAATCCAAATCATTCGCCTCCTTATAGATCCTAAAATGTATTATTCGCCCCTTTACGACGTCTACCTGCCTTTGGTAGCCGCAAAGACCGCCTGAGTCATTATTTTGTCCGGAGGCACCAACTGATCAATGGCCGGGGAACCATCGAGATGTTCAATCTCATGCTGCAGCAACTCAGCAAGGTCATCGCGAGCGTGCAGTATATGTCTACAGCCATCTGCGTCATAATATGCAACCTTTATCTCCCTGTGCCGGGTGACCAGAAATACAACTCCCCAGTAGCTGAAGCAAGAATCCCAGACTTCAAACATCTCAGGACTGGCCCAGATGATCTCGGGATTAATCATCACATACGAGAAGTCTGGTGAGTCAATGCGCACGACCCGCCGGGCTTCGCCGATTTGGGGTGCAGCTATGCCGCGTCCTGTACCGTGAATGCGCTGGAACTCGTGTAGAGTGTCCAACAGGTCTGTCAGCAGTTCCTTCAGATCGGTCCCGCCGAAGTCAGCCTCGCTGATGGGCACTGATATGACCCGCAGCCGCGGGTCGCCAAGCTGAACGATTTCTCTAATTGCCACGATGATTACCTCCACCCTGTGTGATGTCCCAGAAAGCCATACGGTAGCCCAGTGTTGTTAAACGTCTAGCCTATATCCGTAGCAGTTGTACTCCCACTGCTTCTTAAAGCCCAATCCTTCTGCAAACTTAAGCGAGCCGATATTGGTATCCGTACAATCCCAGTAAGGAACTGCCTTCTCCTGCAGGGTCTGTGCAACACACTTCGCAGCCAGAGCCTGCGCCAATCCCCTATTCCTGTAGGGCTCGAAGGTCTCGACCCCCAGGGCAAAACCCTTGTCGGTTCTGAAACTCAAGTAGCAGATGCTGGCAATGGTGTTCCCCTTAACTGCGCAGTAAGCAAAACCATCATGCGTAAACACCCGCACCGAGTGCCAGAATTTCTCGATTTCCTCCACAACGTAGGCAACATTTTCGCAGGAGGATGACAATAGCTTCTTATCCAGAGGTACGATAGCGAAATCTTTGGGGACTGGCTTGGCGTTTGGCGGCACCTTGTGGGTGTACGTGTAGACCCGCTGCACCCAACTCCGCACGTTCTTGTCTGCAAACAGCTGTCTGATGGTGGGATCCCACTTCTTGTGCGTTCCACTAATTTCGCAATGCGTGTATTCGCGCTGTTTCATTAGCGGAGTAAGCGCGTCTTCGATAAACGGGACTAACGCCGTGTTAAAAGCGTGGTTGGCTTCGTCACCCATAAGATAGAAGCCAGCAATACCCTGGGACCAGACCAGTGCTGACAGCGGGTAATCGACATCATCTACAAACACCCAGCCGGGGTTGTTGCCGGCTATTACAGCTTGCGCCTCCAGGTTGGTGTGTTTTTCTATCATGGGTGCGATTCTCAGGAAATTGCGTTTGCTTAGCTCGTGTAACATGGTTACCTCCAATGCGGCTTTTCATTCATTGTACTATAGAAGCGTCCATTATCCTTGCACGGAGTCGCAGTCGTGGTTGTCAGAGCGTCCCCAATCAGCGTCGCCAAGGACATCCAGACCGAGGTTGCCTGGCAAAAGAAAGGTGCCCCTCCCATTACGGGCAGGGCACCTTTGCTAACCGTCTTTAGGGGAAAATCTGCAGCACAACGGCAAGCTCATTAATGACGGAACCGTCCTCGGCGCTCTCCTCAAAAAGGAAGAGGGACAGTGTGCCATTTGCAGGGAGATCCTGTGGGGATATGTCTATGTTCAGCTCGAAAGTGCCCCAGTCGGGTCCTCCCGCGCTAGCCATCTCATACCCCTTTTGAAACACGAAATGTCCGTCGGACACCTCGTACTGGAAAGTGGCCTCAAATACGCGGGCTTCCCCGGTGACTGTGTAAGTGCCTTGAGTGCCGCTGACCACTACATTGCGGAAAGCCATATTGCCCTCAGACAGCTGCTCCCGGGTGATTTCCACGC
>DDWC01000025.1 GCA_002345475.1 Firmicutes bacterium UBA2296 | reverse complement strand
GTGTTACCTATGTCTTGACCGTTCTAGACTGCCCATGCCCCCGAGGCTGGAGCCTGGCGCCTGGAGGCTGGAAGCTAATCCCAGAATCCCCCGCGCCTCTTCCGGAGTAGCAATTTCCCTGCCAACTGCGCGGGCAATATTGGCTATCCTTTGTACCAAGGCTTCATTAGTGGCCAGAACGCCCCTGGACATGTAAAGCACATCTTCCAGTCCGGTGCGGGCGTGTCCGCCCATGACTATGGCCATGGTCAGCATCTGTATCTGGGAACGCCCGATGCCGGAGACCGTCCAGGTGGAACCTTCAGGCAGGCTTTCTACCATGTGCACCAGGTTACGGGGGGTACCTGCTACCGAACCCGGCACGTTCATTACCAGATTGAAGTGCAAAGGGCCCTTCAGCACACCGCGCTTAAGCAGGGCACGGGCGTTATCTATCATCCCCAGATCAAAAGCCTCAATTTCAGGTTTGACCCCGTTAGAGTACATCCGCTCGGCCAGGTACTCAATTAGCTCGGGAGAGTTGGCGTTGACGCTGCCTGGGAAGTTCGAGGAACCCGTAGCCAGACTGGCCATCTCAATGCCCAGGTCCAGCATCTGGCCTCGCCACTCGGCTGTGCTGCCGCCGCCCCGCGCTCCCGTGGACAGCTGAACGATTACATCCAGCCCTGCTGCCTTAACAGCGTCCACCACGCCTTTATAGGCCGTCCGATCACATGTGGGGTTACCGGCGGCATCGCGGGCGTGAAAATGGGCCAGAGCCGCTCCTGCGTTGCGACACTTCGCCACGTCCGCGACAATTTCAGCGGCAGTCACCGGCGTATGGGGGTTCAGTTCTTTGGTCGGCACGTTACCTGTGGGTGACACCGTAATAATAAGCTTATCCAAGGCCAATCGCCCTCCTCGCCATCAATCTAAAGGACCTTGTCACAGGTGGCCTTTATGCCCTGTTCCAGTCTTTCTACCAGTTCGTCAACTTCAGGCGCAGTTATGTTCAGCGGCGGCGCAATGAGGATATGGTCGCCTCGCACCCCGTCCACCGTACCGCCTCCGGGGTATACAACTATGCCCGCATCCAGACAGCATGCGGTGAGCAGTGAGTTTAGACCAACAGACCGCTCAAAGGGTTCCTTGCTCTCCTTGTCCTTGACAAACTCCATGCCGATCATCAGGCCCAGACCGCGAATATCGCCTACTATGGGGTAAGGGTACAGCTCGGCCAATCTACTTTGCAGGTGGGCTCCCTGCCAGTTGCTGTTCTCCACGATATTGTCCCGCTCCATAATGTCCAGCACCTTGGCCGCTATGCCGGTGGAAAGCGGGTTCCCGGCATAGGTATGTCCATGTACAAACTCGCCACTGCCATTAATCATTATGGTCTCGTATACCTTGCGGTTAGCCACGCAGGCCCCGATGGGGGTGTATCCACAGCTCATGCCCTTGGCCAGGGTAATCAGATCCGGCATGGCGCCGAAGTGCTCCACCGCCATCTTTTCGCCGGTGCGCCCAAATCCCGACATGACTTCGTCCACAATCAGCAGAATGTCATGGCGGTCACAAATATCCCGGACCATCTGAAAATACACCTGATGCGGGTGGATACCGGGGCAGGCCGCCCCCACCACCGGCTCGGTGATAAAGGCCGCCACCGTTTCGGCGCCCTGTCTAATAATCTCTTCCTCTAAAGCCTCCGCTGCCCTCGTGCTGGTTCCATAAAGCAGGTCCTCGTTCCACGGGTTGCGGTAATGATAAAACTGAGGCACTTTAGGAAACGCCAGCAACATGGGGTCGTAGATCCCGCGCCGGCCCATCATGCCAGTCATGGAAAGCGCGCCGATAGTGTTTCCATGGAAAGAATTCCACTTGGATATGACCTTCCATTTCTGTGACTTGGCGCCGTCTCGCTCTACATAGAACTGACGGGCCATTTTAATCGCCGTTTCGGTAGCTTCGGAGCCGCCAGAGACAAAGTACACGTGATCCATCCCGTCCGGCGTCCAGTCTGCCACCCTGGCGGCGCAGGATTCAATAGCCTGGGTGCTGAAGCGAGACAGGTGGGTGAAGGCTATAGTTTCCATTTGCTCACGGGCAAATTCAGCTATTTCCTGGTTGCCATGGCCCAGATTGGCCACAGCCGAGCCCGAACAGGCGTCCAGGTACTGCTTGCCGCCTTCTCCGTAGAGATAGATTCCCTGCCCCTTAGCTATGCGCGGATAATGCCACTTCTGACTGCGGTAGAATACGTTGTTCTTTGGTGCGCCTATCACTGTTCGCATCCCTCCTGCTGCTTGCATTCGTTGCCTTAGTTATATCCCAAAGACAAAGCTTGTGCAATACAAGACAAACCTCGCCGACACAATCGGCGAGGTCTCCAGTTTCCTGCTATCTTTCGACCACCACTGCCATACCCATGCCACCGCCGATACACAGTGTCGCCAGGCCGTTCTTGGCGTCACGACGTGCCATCTCGTGCAGCAGAGTGACGAGAATACGCGTACCGCTGGCTCCTATGGGGTGACCTAGAGCGATTGCTCCGCCATTAACGTTGACTTTCTCAATATCGAAACCCAACTCCTTGGCCACGGAAAGGCTCTGAACCGCGAAGGCTTCGTTAGCTTCAATCAAATCGATGTTTTCCATAGTGAGGCCGGCGCGGGACAATGCCTGTTTGACTGCGGGCACCGGGCCGATACCCATCACTGAAGGATCAACGCCGCCCGCACCATAAGCCTTGAGGGTGGCCAGCGGGGTGACGCCCAGCTCTTTGGCTTTCTCTTCAGACATCAGCACTATCGCAGCAGCGCCGTCGTTAATGCCAGAGGCGTTGCCTGCGGTTACACTGCCGTCCTTCTTGAAAGCCGGGCGCAACTTGCCCAGAGCCTCGGCGGTAACACCGGGACGCGGGTATTCATCCTTGGCGAATACCAGCGGATCGCCGCGGCGTTGTGGAATCTCCACGGGGACGATCTCCGGCGCAAAGACATCGTCAGCCAGAGCCTTCTCAGCGCGATTTTGGCTGAGCGCCGCGTAGGCGTCCTGCTCGGCGCGGGAAATACCATACTTGTCCGCCAGGTTCTCCGCAGTGATTCCCATGTGGACGTCGTTAAAGGCACACCACAGTCCGTCGCGAATCATGATATCGGTAATTTCGCCATGCCCCATGCGGTACCCGTTGCGGGCCTTGTCCAGTACGTAAGGCGCTAGGCTCATATTCTCGGTGCCACCGGCGACGATAATGTCGGCATCTCCCAGCATAATGCTCTGGGCGGCCAGGGCTACTGTCTTAAGACCGGAGCCACAGACCTTGTTGATAGTGGTGGCAGGAACTTCGACAGGCACTCCTGCCTTGATTGCTGCCTGGCGAGCCGGGTTCTGGCCGAGGCCGGCCTGGAGTACGTTACCCATAAGGACTTCGTCTACCATGCCTGGTTCTACCTTGGCGCGCCGGAGCGCTTCCTTGATGACTATGGCTCCCAGGTCCGCTGCACTGACATTAGCCAATGCACCGCCAAAATTGCCGATTGGTGTACGCACCGCGCTGACGATTACGACTTTTTTCACAAACATTCGCCTCCTTTATTGAATCACTAATCATTTATCATTGATCGTCAAACAAAAACCAAAAGCAAAACATAGCCACCGATGGATGAGAACTGGCCGGTTGCCGGGGGATCCTAAACCTTCATCACTACTACATCACCCATAACATAGAGTGACTTTCAGTTACTGTAGGGGCACAGCATGCTGTGCCCACGGCCCAGTTCCGCGAGCTATCATGCCCTCAAGACTACCTGCGAAAATTCAACTCATAAAGTCCCAGCTTGAGAAGGTTCGCACTCCCCTGGGGCTTCCGAGGTGCGGGCACAGCATGCTGTGCCCCTACGTTACGGGGGTCCGCACAATACAATCATTAATCGTGGATCATTGATTG
>DDWC01000052.1 GCA_002345475.1 Firmicutes bacterium UBA2296 | reverse complement strand
CAGTTCTGTCTGCATTGTGGCGTCGGTTGCGAACATGACGACTGCGTTTTGCACAAGTATCGAACGGTCTAGTAAGACACTCAGGGCCGCACAAACAGAGCCCATAGTAATGTGCAAAAAGCAGCTACGCCTTCCTGCAAAGAAGGGGTAGCTGCTTTTTGCATTCAGTCTGCCATTAGTTGAGGCTCAGCTTCGGGTTGATACTGGGAAGGGACGGCGAAGGCCAAGAGACAAAGACCTGCGGCCAGGGCGCCGCTGAGAGCCATGACAGTGGTCACGCCCAACTTGTCCCCCAGCATCCCCGCGAAGCCCATGGCCACCAGCGCGAAGGCGTCGCCAATGGCGATGTCAAAGCTAAACACCCGGCTGCGGAACTCGTCTGCGACGTTCTTCTGCAGAAAAGTGCCGTAGGCGACGTTGGCCATACTTGCTGCCGCACCCACCACCAGCAGGCAGGCACCGGCGGCCAGAAATACCGAGCTCTGCGAAAGAGCCAGAAAACCGGCACCCAGGACCCCCACACCCGCCAGCATCACAGTCATCTCGGTAAAACGTGTGCCTAAATACCCAATGAGAAGTGACCCCAGAACCAGTCCAATGCCTTCGATAGACATGAGAAATCCGTATTGCTCGGCTGAAAAGCCAAGTACCTCGGTGAGCAAAACCACTTTGAGAACTATTATCGCCCCGAGAGGTATGCCCGCCATGGCGAAGAAGAAAACCACGAATCTGACTGGCCTGCGGTTGCGAATATAATCCCAGCCTGCTTTCATCTCGGTCAGCAGCTCGCGCTGGCTTTCGCCTCGCCTTTGTTCATGGCTCATTTGCGGCACGGTGATGAACATTTCGCTGAGAGCGGAAATCAGGAATGAGACTGCGTTGATCAGAAAAGCCGCCTGCACACCCCATAGGCCTATGAGAACGCCCCCAATAGCTGGCCCGATAAGGCCGGCACTCCGATTGGTCAGGGAGGATAGGGCGTTGGCCGTAAGCAGGTCTTCTTCCTCTACCAGTCTGGGTATGACTGTTCTGATGGCCGGCGCGAAAAACAGCTCCATGGCAACCATGGCTGCCGATAAGAGATAGATCATAGTCATATTTGTGCTGTAGACAAAAGCCAGAGCCAGCAGCCCCCTTGCCACGTCTGTGGCCACGATAACCGCTTTCTTAGGCCAGCGTTCAACCAGGGCCCCCACAAAAGGGAATATCAGCACTCTGGGAACAAGCATGGACATAAAGAGCAGGCCTACGGCCGTGGCCGAGCCAGTCAAGGTAGTGACCAGCCATATCAGGGCAATACTATGGATTCTGGAACCAACGTCAGATACACTCTGGCCAAGCCAGAGCAACAGGTAGTTCCTGTTTTTGAGCACCTTCGCATATCGCTTCATAGTCGCCTCCGCACACCGGGTACTTTACAGTTGACCCTATACTATCCCAGATAGTCCATTTGCTTGCGTATGATCTCCCTGGTCTCTTCATTGGTAAGCCTGCCACAGAGATAAAGGCCCAGATCGATAGCCGATGTTACCCCGCGAGCTGTAATCAGATCTCCTTGATCCACAATGCGTTCGTCCAGCACTTCTGACACATACGAAGAGAGTTCAGCCTGAGCGCTGCGGTGAGTTGTTGCTTTCTTCCCCTTGAGCAGACCTGCTGCGCCGAGCAGTAGAGACCCGGTGCACACGGTGGCTTTCAGCGGCACATCGGCACAGGTGCCGATCCATTTGATGAACTCGACGTCGTTGACCAGGCCCCTGGTGCCGAACCCGCCAGGGATGATCACCAGGTCGAAATGGGCCAGGCTGGTTCCAGCGGGTTGTGTGGGGTGAAACACCAGGCCTGTGTTGTCGCCAGCATCTTCAGTGAAACTGCAGAGTTCCCATTTCAGGTCAGGAACAAACCCCATTGTTTTAAGGCGCGTAATGGGATCGTAAACGCCGACGAAATCAAGCGCAGTCATTCCTTCGAAAATGACGAAGCCAATCTTCATGTCATGTCTCCCTTCAAGTTTGCCGTTCTCTTCGTTGCTGGTTCCCGGGGGGACTTCCCTTGCGGTCTGATGAGCAAACAACAAAGCACGACGAACTAGCTTAACTTCGTTTATACTCCGCAAAAAGCCTCTCAAAATCATCCTTGCTGTCAAGGATGCGGTAAACATGATCTTCCCCTGGAAACGCGCCTGTCTTCACGTCCTGGATGTATTCCTTAAAGGCATTTGTGGTCACCTCTGCGATGTTGGCATACTTCTTAACGAACTTTGGCGTAAAAGCCTGAAACTCACCTAACATATCCGAGCTAATGAGGAGTTGTCCGTCGCAGTGCCCGGCCCCAATTGAATAGACGGGGATGTGGAGCAACTCCCGCAAAAACGCGGTCAGCTCCGGTGGCACGGCTTCAACCAGAATGGAAAATGCTCCGGCTTGCTGAACCGCGAGCGCATCTTCAATTACCAGCCGGGCACCGCTGACGTCTCTTCCCTGGGCCTTGTGGCCTCCCAGCTGCCCCGAGCTCTGGGGCGTCAGTCCTGTGTGCCCCATGACCACTATACCAGCGTCACAGATCGCCTTGATGCGGCTGGCGACCCTGACGCCGCCCTCGAGCTTGATACAGTCCACATCAGCTTCCTTAAGGAAGCGGCCGGCGTTGTAGACGGCGTCCTGGTCGGACGTTTGGTAAGACATAAAGGGCATATCGCCAATTATGAAGGTGTTGGGAGCGCCGCGGCGCACCGCCTGACAGTGAGAGATGCAATCCTCCATGGTCACCGGTATGGTGCTCTTATATCCGAGAACCACCATCCCCAGCGAATCTCCCACCAGCAGCATGTCCATCCCGGCAGCTTCGGCAAAAGCCGCTGTAGGAAAGTCGTAAGCTGTTATCCAAGCTACCTGTTCCTTGCTTTCCTTCATTTTACGAAAATCCAGCACACTCTTCTTTCTGGCCAATTATCACACATCCTTTCTGATTTGGCGGTCTATCTCAGATGGAGTCTGCGCGCGGCGACAAACGCCATTCCCTGTTCTGTGAGGGCTCGCGCCGTGTGGTTTACAGCGGCATGCTTGTCCAGGTAGTTTTGCTCCAGCTTGGGCATATCGCCCGAAGCCACAATCTCCTCTTTGCTACGAAAATAGTCGAGGATGTCTGATGTGTGTTCCCGCAGCTGTTCTACCGCCACATCGCCACCTTCGTGTTTAGCCGCAATGTTAGGCACTGTTTTAGCGATGTCTAGTAGTTCCGTCCTGCGGTCGTAGGGCTGTCGCACTATGCTGCGATAGGTCTCCGTAATGTGGTGTTCGATGCGCACGTTGGATTCCAGGCCAAGCTTATGGCGGGCATATGAACTGAGCGCAA
>DDWC01000117.1 GCA_002345475.1 Firmicutes bacterium UBA2296 | reverse complement strand
TGGCGGTGGCCGCGGTGCTGGTACGTCCCCTGCGTAAGATCGTCAGCAGATAATACTGGTCACAAAAAGGGCGTCGGCTGTTGCCGGCGCCCTTGGAGTTCAGCCGGGCTACTTGCGCGGCTGATAGTGTGTGTGTAAGAGTTCGTGCGAGGTGTGGCTGAGAGGCCTCTTCAGGAACTCTTCGTACAGGCACGCCACTGCCGGGTTGTGATGGGACTGGCGCAGCGTCATATCGGCGTCGGCCTGGTAGGTGGCCCCGATACGTTTCTCCCGTATGGCGTTAGTGGTAGGTATGGGCTGCCCGCCTCCTCCGATACAGCCTCCGGGACAGCACATAATCTCGATAAAGTGATAAGGTGAGGATCCGGCGACGATCTGGTCCATGATCTGCCGGGCGTTGGCTAGGCCGTGGGCTACTGCCACTTTGACTGTGAGGTCTCCTACAACTACATCGGCTTCCTTGATCCCCTGCATACCGCGCACAGCGGCAAAGTTGATATCGCTGAGCTGGCAACCGGTGACCACCTCGTAGACGGTGCGCAGGGCGGCCTCCATGACTCCCCCCGTGGCGCCAAAGATTACACCGGCACCGGTGGAAATGCCCAATGGATCGTCGTAAGCTGAGTCCGGCAGGTTGCTCCAGTTGATTCCTGACTGCTTCAGCATGCGGGACAGTTCCCTTGTGGTTAATACTGCATCTACATCGCGGTGCCCGCTGGCGTTCATCTCCGGTCTGGCGGCCTCAAATTTCTTGGCGGTGCATGGCATAATGGATACCACGTATATGTCCTCTGCCTTGAGGCCCATTCTTTTCGCGTAATAGGTTTTAGCCAGTGCCCCAAACATTTGTTGCGGAGATTTGCAGGTAGATAGATGGTCCAGATGCCCAGGGAAACGGTGTTCGATGTATTTTATCCAGCCTGGGCTGCAGGATGTTATCATTGGCAGCTTACCCTTGTTGGTGAGTCGGTCGATGAACTCGTGTCCTTCCTCGATGATGGTCAAGTCAGCGGTGAAGTCGGTGTCAAACACGGCGTCAAAGCCCAGCATACGCAGAGCAGAAACCAGCTGCCCTGTGACTACACTCCCTGGAGGCAGCCCGAACTCCTCGCCAATGGCCACGCGGATGGCGGGAGCTGTCTGCACCACTACGTGCTTGGCGGGGTTCTCCAGTGCCTCCCATACACGTTCCGTTTCATCTACTTCGCTGATTGCTCCTACAGGGCAGGCCTGCAGGCACTGCCCGCACAGGACGCAGGGAATCTCTGCAAGATCCTTCTCCATCTCAGTCTGTACCACTGTGCTCTTGCCTCGGCCTTGAGTGTAGAGCAGTCCTATACCCTGAACTTCGCGGCAGGCGTCAATACAGCGGCGGCAGTTGATGCACTTATCGGGGTTGCGAACAATTGATGTTGTGCTGCGGTCGCCCTTGGCGGTGCGCACCTGACGGTCAAAAGGCGTGTCCTTTATGTTCAGGTCGCGGGTGATACTTTGCAGTTCGCAGTTAAGATTGCGCACACATTGCAGGCAATCCTGCGGATGTGCGGCTAAGATCAGTTCCAGCATCGTCTGCCGGGCCTCTCGTACCGATCGGGAGACAGTGCTAATCTCCATCCCGGTGTACACGGGGTAGGAACAAGCGGGTTGTAAGAGACGTTGCCCAGCTATTTCCACCAGGCACACGCGGCAAACTCCTTTTACCTTCTGGTCTGGGTGATGGCAGAGGGTAGGGATGGTGATGCCGACGCTCTCTGCGGCCTGCAATATGGTACTCCCCTCCGGTACGGTGGCAGGGCGCCCGTTGATTTTGATATTAACTGTCTGCATTAGCCAGCGCCCCTTTCATATTACATATACCCGCAGGGCAGGTGCCACGCAGGTGTGCTCTGACCTCAGGCCCAAAATACTGAAACGCCGACAGCACCGGTATCGGGGCCGTCTGACCGAGGGCGCAAAGGGGACTAATTTGCATGGTCCGGGACAGCTTTTCAATAAGGTCTATGTCGGATCCGGCGGCTCGTCCCTTACTGATCTTGTCGACAATGTTGTATAGCTGAGCCGTTCCTTCACGGCAGGGAGTGCATTGTCCACAGGATTCATGGACAAAGAAACGCAAGAAACATTTCGTCAGGTCAACTATGCAGTGGCTATCATCCATGATGAGCAGCGCGCCGCTGCCTAGCGACGAGCCGTATTGACTTAACGACTCGTAATCCATCGGCACGTCCAGATGCTCCTCAGCCAGACAGCCTCCTGAAGTGCCTCCGGTCTGAGCCATTTTGAACTGGCGACCCCCAGGTATACCGCCGCCAATCTCCATGATGACTTCACGCAGCGTTATGCCCATGGGGACTTCGATGAGGCCGGCATTAACCACGTTGCCCGTGAGGGTGAATACCTTGGTTCCCGAAGAAGTGGCTGTGCCGATGCTTCTGAACCATTCTGCGCCGTGTTCGATGATTGACGGAATGTTGGCCAGCGTCTCCACGTTGTTGACCGAGGTAGGCTTGCCCCACAACCCGGCTTGAGCCGGGTAAGGTGGCTTAAGGCGGGGTTCGCCCCGCTTGCCCTCGATGGATTCGATCAGGGCAGTCTCTTCTCCACACACGTAGGCGCCGGCGCCGAGACAGACATCAATGTCAAAACTGAACTCGGATCCGAGTATGTTTCTGCCAAGAAGACCAGACTCTCGAGCCTGCCTGATAGCCTGTTCGAGGCGCTTGATTGAAAGATCGTATTCGCCGCGCACATAGATGATTCCCTTGTCAGCTCCAATGGCATAAGCGGCCAGGGACATCCCCTCCAGCACCAGGTGTGGATCGCCTTCAATAATCAGGCGGTCTTTAAAAGTGCCCGGCTCACCCTCATCGGCGTTGCAGATAAGGTATTTTTCGGTGCCCTCGGCTCTCCGGGTAAAATCCCATTTGCGCCCCGTTGGAAACCCGGCTCCGCCGCGACCCCGCAGGTTAGAGTCCTTAACAATCTGAATTACCTGATCGGGGCTGTACTGATCGAGTGCCATCGCCAGAGACTGGTATCCCCCGGCGGCGATGTATTCTTCTATGCTTTCCGGGTTAATGAGTCCGCAGTTCTTAAGAACTACGCGCTTCTGCTTGATGAAGAACGGCGACATGTTGAGCGGGGTGAGTTTGTCCTCACCGTCGGCGGGTTGGGTCATCAGGCGACGAACGAAGCGCCCCTTGAGCAGGTGCTCTTCGACAATCTCCGGTATGTCAGCCAGTGTTACACGTGTGTACATCACGCCTTCCGGATAAACCACCATCCCGGGGCCCTTTTCGCACAAGCCCAGACAGCCCGTCTCTACAATGCGAATTTCCTGGTAAAGGCCTTTTTTAATCAGTTCGGCTTCCAGTGCGTGCATGATCGACAACGACCCACGCAACTGGCAGTTGGATCCTGAGCAGATGAGAATGTGTGAGCGGATAAACCTCATGTGAACCTCCTATGCGTATCCGGCCAGGATTTTGGCCAGAGACTGTGGGGTGAGATTTCCGTGGATATTTTCGTCGATCATCATGGCTGGGGCTACGCCGCACACACCGAGACAGCTAGCTACCTCCAATGTGAAGCATCCATCCTTGGTGGTCTCACCCACCTGAACGCCCAGATGCTTCTCAAGCTCTGACAGTATGTTCAGGGATCCCACTACGTGGCAAGGTGCGCTCTCGCATACTCTAATTACGTGCCTACCCCTGGGCGTCATAGAGAACAGCGAATAGAAAGTGGCGGTGCCCCAAACGCTGGCAGTCGGCAGGTCAAACACTTCAGCTGCTAATTCGATGTCCTGCGGGCTGAGAAAATTATGCCCGCTCTGGTCCTGCAGTCTGTGGAGAGCCTTTATCAGTCCACCGGGTTGGTCGACAAATGCAGCGATCGCTTCTCGTTTGCCCAACGCTCTGCCTCCTGTCCGCGTTTAATTATCCACTGCGTCATGGGTTGCCCAAGCTGGACGTGGTTGGCCACTATTCGGCGAGCCCGTTCGGCGTCAACATGAGCATAGAGGTAGCTTTCGCCCTCTATGGTGCGAATCTCAAGCAACGGCTCTCGCTCGCACATTCCCATGCATCCTGTTTGTGTGACGGAGACATTATCCAGATCCAGCAGGGTCAACTCATTCATGACAGCCAGGAGGGTGTTCCGGGCCCCTGCGCCTATGCCGCATGTGCCCATGCCAATAACGATTTGTGTCTGTCGTTGATCGTGACGCGCTCCGTTTGTGACCTTCATCCGCTCACGAATCAGTTTTAGCTCTTCCATAGATTTCACTTAAAGCACCTCCGCATTTTCGTCTTGCCCGCGGCGCTGGCTGCGAAGCCCCAGGCTATATAGTTTACCGGCCAGTTCAAAGGTGTCAGCGCGACTTAGCAACAGGGGTAGACCCACCTCTTTGGCCTTGGAGAGAACCTGAGGTGACGGTTGCGCGCCCCCAGCCACTAGCACGGCCTGCATGTCCAGTAGGCAGGCGATGCCGATTACATTGGCATGGCACTGTACCGTGACCCAAAGGCAGTTGCCCGGGCAGCATGCCATGACGTTGCTTAGTAGATCAGATACAAAGACGGTGTCTATCCGCTCATCTTTATCGCAGGGCGGATTTGCCGGCTCCAGATCGAGGGCTTCTATAACTTCGGTGATTGTCAGCACTACTTCTGTCCTCCTCTTCCCATGGCCGGGGGTAACATGGTCGACAGGTGTACCATTTCTTCGGCCAGGCGTCGTACCTTGTCTCGCAGAGTAATCACGCAGTCCGATTCTGTGGCCATGCCCCTTACAATGTCCTCTGCCAGGGATCGGCAGCTAGGAGATCCGCAGGCGCCGCAGTCCAGTCCGGGCAGTTCGTCTAAAAGAGTGTCGATGCGTTCCAGCATGCGCATGGCGGTTGCCATCTCTTCGCTAAGGGTCAAAATGGGGCGAGGTTCGATTACTCGGTTGATGTGAAGTCGCCTGCCCAGTTCGCGACAGCTTGTTACTTTGCTTCCGGACATTTTTCGCATCATATCCTGCAGGCGGGCGTGTGCCACAAAGGGGTTAGTGACGGTAAGCGGGCCTCCCAGGCAGCCGCCTGGGCAGGACTGCACTTCGATGAACTCCACTGCTTCCAGATGGTCCAGTTCCAGTTCCTCCAGCATGCTGACCACCTCGTGGATGCCGTCCACCGCCAAGTGGTTGGCGCCGTTAATGGCAATGCGCTCTCCTCCTATGGAAGCCCAGCCCAGACCATGGGGGCTGGCTCGAGTGCGGGCATAGCTGCCAGTCGATGCATGAACTGCCTTGAGCAGAGCACCATAGATTTCCGAAATGGAAATGGTGCCGCTCACCTGGCTGCTGCCACCTTCTGGTTGGTGAACTGCTGTGGTCTTGGCCGGGCATGGCGTGATAAAGAAGGTGCCAATTTCGTCAGCCGGCAGACATGTTTTTTCCATAGCCTCATTTAGGGCTAGATGAGCCGCCAGTTCCATGGGCGATTCGATGACAATTAACTGGCTTAGTAGTTCGGGGAAGCGCACCTGGATAAGACGGACCACGGCCGGACAGTTGGCGGAGATCCAGGTCTGCCCGGGGTTGTCATGCAGGAAGTCGTTCATGGCGCAGGTGACGTAGTCCGCAGCGCGGGCAACTTCATAAACCGCATTAAAACCGACCACCCTAAATGCCTGTAATATCTGCTCCGGCGAAACACCCTGCCTGAATTGAGCAAAGAGTGTGGGGGCGGGCAGGGCCACGTTGTAACGGTAGCGAGAGAGAGCTGCAAAGCCGTCAGACGAAGCAGTCTTTGCGTTATTTGGACACGCTCGTATGCACTCACCGCAATCGATGCATCGCTCTTCGATGATGACGGCCTTGCCGTCCCGCACCCGGATGGCTTCTGTAGGACACCGCTTAATGCAGTTGGTACAACCCTTGCAGCTCTCCTTGTCGAGGGTAACAGAATGGAAGTACTTCAGAGCGTGGACCTCCCTTCGCAAAATGTCCCGAAACCCAATCATGATAAATAATTCACTAATTGCCACAAAAAATAAGACTATGTTCGGGCGCTTACTATATATTTTGATAAATAATTCACAAGTCCTGCTAAAAGGCTAAACTTACTATTGCGACTATTGTCTTGTTATGTGTAACTTAGCTTCTGCACACA
>DDWC01000055.1 GCA_002345475.1 Firmicutes bacterium UBA2296 | reverse complement strand
AGAGGGGCTGTGTGAAAAGCAGAGGCGCGACTTCTCAGTCCCCCACTCAGCGCTCACTTGCCCTGTAATAACAAGGGTCCCGCACCACTTAGCATGTGGTACGGGACTTTTTTGCGTTGATTGTAGGTTTTGTAGTTTCTGGGCCAAGCTTTTCACACAGCCCCTTGCTTTGTGTCAGGCTCTTTGCACCAGTTCGAGCCTTTCGCCGTCGGGACCGAAGAAGAACGCTATTCTACGGCCGTCCAGAACGGTCATAATCCTGTCCGGGGTGAAGTCTACGCCCAGACACTTCAGACGGGCCACTTCAGCCGCGATGTCTTCAACATACCATGCCAGGTGATCAAAAGGTCCTCGCTCAGGGCGTACATTGGAGAGGGGATCATCGACGGACGAAATAAGTTCAATAATAGGGAACTCATGACCCAGGAAAACTATCACTTTGCCAGAGCTACCGACTCCATGATCTTCGATGACCTTGAGTCCCAGTGCACTGGTATAGAAGTCCACTGATCGCGAAATATCAGTTACGTAAAGGCCGATGTGGCTGAGAGCACGCAATTATTATCACTCCAATTTCGGATTTAACCTACATGGTTCGGTAAAGTCCAACCACCTTGCCAAGGATGGAAACTTCGGCAGGGTAGAGCGGTTGCAGTGCTCTGTTCTCGGGTTGCAGACGTATGCGCGTCGCCTCTCTATAGAAGGTCTTTACAGTTGCTTCGTCCTCCATGAGGGCCACCACGATGTCGCCATTCTTGGCCGTACTCTGACGCTTAACCAGAACCATATCGCCATCATGAATGCCCGCCTCTATCATGGAGTCACCCTTGATGTTCAGCATGAAGATTTCACCGCTGGGGACAAAGTGGGCGGGGATAGTAAAGTAGTCCTCGACGTTTTCAACCGCCAAAATTGGTTCTCCGGCGGTTACCCTGCCCAGAATAGGAATGGATATTGTGTTGACGCTGACCTCAACCATTGCTGAGCCATCGGTAATTTCAATGGCACGGGGCTTTGTCGGATCACGGCGAATGTAACCCTTGGCCTCAAGCCTCGCCAGGTGGCTGTGGACGGTGGCGCTGGAATTGAGCCCTACGGCTAGACCTATTTCGCGCACTGATGGGGGATAACCCCGGGAGCGCACCTCTGACTTGATGTAGTCTAATATTTCGGTTTGCCGTTTGGTGAGGCCACTCTTCACTGCAAACACCTGCCTTCCATCTTATGCACAGATTATATCACAGCAACTTTGCGAGGGTCAAA
Organism: Firmicutes bacterium UBA2296; assembly: GCA_002345475.1. GTDB lineage: Bacteria > Bacillota > UBA994 > UBA994 > UBA994 > UBA2296. The sequence continues at coordinate 2,400 of DDWC01000055.1, read as the reverse complement.
CACTAGTTTGCCTAAAAGGCTTGACAATACGAACGTACGAGCGTATATTTTAGATACAAACAGAACAGACGTTTGGAGGGAACGTACGTGCGTATTTTCGCTTTTATTCTCATCGCAGCAGTGGTAGTCGGTTTCAGCCTTGGTTATGTCCGACTCTCGCAAGCCTCTTCAGAGGACACTCATGCTGTCTATGTGGTTAAGGCAGGCGACACACTGTGGGACATTGCCCTGCGCCATGCCCCCCTGGCCATGGACATACGCGACTACGTCTATCGTTTGCGCCAGGTTAACGGTCTGAAACAGAGCGCCACAATACATCCCGGCCAGGAGCTCAAGCTACCCGCAACCCGATAGGGCGCAAGGGCTGGCTCAAGGTTGACACCGGGCGACGCCGGTGATACTATTCATCTTAATAACTGTGAAGAGGAATAGTACTGTCCACGGGGGATCAGAGAGCTGCCGGTTGGTGCAAGGCAGTGACTTACGGGACGGGAACTCGCCTTGGAGTTGGCTCGGGTGGCGCCGTTATCCGCCTGTAAGTGGGCGCTAGTCGCCAATGAGAGTGGTACCGCGGAAGATAAGCTTTCGTCTCTTTTGAGGCGAAAGCTTCTTTTATATTGTGCAAGGGGGAAGGGCAGTGGCTAAGTACAGCAGAGAAAGTGACATCCGGTGGCAGGCGCAATGGGAGAAAGATCATCTTTACAGGTTCAACAGAGACAGGGTAGAGGAGAAGCTCTATTGCCTGGAAATGTTCTCTTACCCTTCCGGGGCAAACCTCCATATTGGGCACTGGTGGAATTACGGTCTGACTGATTCCTGGGCGCGGGTGAAGCGCATGCAGGGCAAGGAAGTTTTCCAGCCCATGGGTTTTGACGCCTTCGGCTTGCCTGCGGAAAACTACGCCATCAAGACCGGGGTCCATCCTTATGACTCAACCATGCGCAACATCGAGACCATGCGCAAACAATTGCGCACCATGGGTGCGACATTTGATTGGGACTACGAAGTGGTCACCTGCGACAAGGATTACTACCGATGGACGCAATGGCTGTTTCTCAAGCTGCTGGAGAAAGGCCTGGCCTATCGCAAGGAGGCGCCTGTCAACTGGTGCCCAAGCTGCAGCACCTCGCTGGCCAACGAACAGGTGAACGGTGGGCATTGCGAGCGTTGCGACAGCGAGGTGACCAAGAAGGATCTCACACAGTGGTTTTTCAGGACTACGGCCTATGCTGACGAACTGATTAGCGGCCTTGATACCATTGACTGGCCAGAAAAGACCAAAATCATGCAGCGCAACTGGATTGGCAGGAGCACTGGCGCCCGCATCAGTTTTCGGCTTGTAGACCATGTCGAAATGGTGGATGTGTTTACCACCCGGGCAGACACTCTGCTGGGTTGCTCGTACATGGTCCTGGCGCCCGAACATACTCTGGTAGATCATATAACCACCGCACAGTGCTGGGACGCCGTATCATCCTACAAGGAAAGTACCAAGCGTCTTAGTGAAATCGACAGGCTCTCCACTGTTAAAGAGAAGACGGGGGTTTTCACCGGCGCCTATGCTGTGCATCCCGTCACCCAGGAGAAGCTCGAGGTCTGGATCGCGGATTATGTGCTGGCCAGTTATGGCACGGGTGCCGTAATGGCGGTTCCCGGGCATGATGAGAGAGATTTCGAGTTTGCCACCAAGTACGAACTGCCGATTCCCAGGGTGATCGCTGCCAGCGACTCCGGTATGGAGGACAGCCTGCCCTTTGTGGAGTACGGGGTTCTCGTCAACAGCGGCCAGTACGACGGTCTGAGCTCAGATGAGGCCAAGGTGAAGATCATTGCGGATTTGGACGACATGGGTGAACAGACGGTGAATTATCGCCTGCGCGACTGGCTTGTCTCCAGACAGAGATACTGGGGCGCACCTATCCCGGTGGTATATTGCGACAGCTGCGGTACAGTGCCCCTCAGCGAGGATGATTTGCCTGTTCTCCTGCCCTATGACGTGGACTTCACTCCCGATGGCAAGTCCCCACTGGCCAAAAGCGCAGAGTTCCTTAACACAGTGTGTCCCAGCTGCGGAGGTGCGGCGCGACGGGACTCCGATACCCTGGACACATTTGTGTGTTCTTCATGGTACTTCCTGCGCTATCCGGACAATAAAAATGAGTCCAGACCCTTTGAACGCGAGTGGATCAACCGAATGCTCCCGGTTGATATGTACGTTGGAGGTCCGGAGCACGCCTGCATGCACCTGCTCTATGCCCGCTTTGTGACCAAGGCACTGCGCGACATGGGTTATCTCGACTTTGACGAACCCTTCAAGAGACTGGTCCACCAGGGTATCATCCTGGGTGCCGACGGCGAGAAGATGAGCAAGTCCCGCGGCAACGTGGTCAACCCCGACGA
>DDWC01000168.1 GCA_002345475.1 Firmicutes bacterium UBA2296 | reverse complement strand
ACTACTTAAGTATCGACACGGCCTCTCGGCCACTATCTTTTCAACATATCCCGACGAATCACACTCACCGGCAGTGAACCGTAGCTGAGTAACTCGTCGTGAAACCTTCTCAGGGAAAAATCGTCTCCCCACCTGCTGCGACACTCGTCGCGCAGTGAAAGAATCTGATCCCGGCCCAGCATGTAGCTGGAGGGATAAGTGGGCCCGACAGTGTAGCGCCGAGCCTCCCCGACGGCTATGTGGTGCTCCTGACGTATCTTCTCCTGCAGGAGACGGACTGCTTCGGAGAAGGGCATGTCCTGGGTGTGCAACCCCACGTCAACCACCACACGCACAGCTCGCCACAGAGCGTTCTTGAGGCGGATTAAGTTGTGCAACGGATCGCTGAGGTAGCCGCTTTCGGCCATGAGGTCCTCGGTGTAAAGCCCCCAGCCCTCCACGAGAACCGTATTGCTGAAGTTGCGGCGGAAGTAGCTGGGCTGTAGTTTGTGCTTGCAGGCCTGCAGGTGGTGCCCTGGTATAACTTCGTGGAACGCAATGCTACGTATAAAGGCAAAGTTATTATCGCGCAGGTGTTGTTCCTGGCGCTCCACCGGCGCTTCAGTGTCCACCGGTGTAATATTGAAAAAGCTGTGCAGGCCCGGGGTGTAGGGCCGGGTGGTGTTCATGGAACCAAGGGGAGTTGTGGGCCGAGCGTACAGTGGTGTTTCCGTCATGGTGCACAGTTCTCCCTCAGGGATACTCACCAGGCCCAGGCGACGCACAAATTCCGCCGCCTGGTCTTTTTCTTCGCCGTAGGAGGAGATGAGTGAAGCAGCGGTGGGGTGCTCCTGCTTTGAGGACTCAATCAGCTCGACCCATGTCTTATCGGGGTGAATGTAACGAGCCTGTGCCACCAGGGCCTGTTCGAACTCCGCCACTTTCTTTCTGCCAAAGGCCAACAAGTCGTTAGCATCCATTTCTACCATATAGAACTCTTTTAGCATTACTGTGAAGTATTCGGGCCCGCAGGCGAAGCTACCCGTCGCATGCGTTTGCAGAGCTTTCAGAAAAACCGCATGGGCATCCAGTTCGTGGATCAGGTCAGAGGCGGCTGCCAGTATGGCTGACTCCAAAGTTGTGCTCCGGGCAAAAATTGGGATAGATTTTTCTAACATAAGCCTCATGCCTTGCAGATTGCCAAGGGAGATCTCCACCCATAGCTCAGGAACTTCGTTGGCAACAAGGTGTCCCCGTGCCGTAGACAAAAACTCCCCGCCCTTTCTCAAACGGGCCACCAGAGCCCTGTCCCGGGCAGGTTCATCTTCACAGGGCGCCAGCAGAGAGTTTAGCGCAGCCGCCAGTATGCCGATGGCGTGAGTCGGGTTCTTCTCCCAGGGTCGCAGTATCGTGAGGTCCGCTAAAGTCCTGACGGTGTACTGCCTTGCCACTTCCAGATCCAGCAATTGCTCATTTGTTGCGTACCACTGTTGTGAAATAGCGTTGTCGATGACCTTCCTGAAACCTTGCAGTGTATCGATCTGGTTGCCGCTCGCTGCGCGATCAGCCAGGGGAAGCTCATCGTCCCAATCGCGAATGCCTTTTGCGGTAGCGGTGTGGGGGTTGGTTTGCCAGTCAAACCTCAACAGTTGCGCACATAGCTTCTCGTGTTCGTACATGCTGATACCTCTCTTTCGGGTATGACTTCGTCACCTAAAATAATAACAGGTTACGGGCCCGCCTTCGAGGGGGCGGGGCGCGGCTTTGCCCCTCTGGTCGCCTTGTGTTATATTACTGTTATGAAAGAAAACTGACAAGGAGTGATTGCGCATGAGCAGAGAATCAAGAGATGCCAAGAAGAAGAACGTCATCGAGGTGCTAAACCGCGCCAAAGCCCTGGAGCTTCAGGCTATTCACCAGTACATGTATCAGCACTATCAACTTGACGACCTTGACTACGGGGAACTGGCCGGCAACCTCAAACTGATTGCCATTGACGAAATGCGTCACGCCGAAGCCCTGGCCGAACGCATTAAAGAACTGGGCGGCGACCCCACCATGGTAGCAGCCGGCCCGGTGGTGAAGGGGCAGTCCGTCGAAGAGATCTTCGCCTTCAATGCCGACCAGGAAGACGAAGCCATGGAGATTTACAATACCTTCGTCGCCGTCTGCAAGGATAACGGAGATGTTCAAAGCGCCAAGCTGTTTGAGATGATCATCGAGCACGAGCAGATTCATTTCAACCATTTTGACAACATCCTCGAGCATATGCAGAGCCTGGGAGCGGCCTATCTGGCCCGCATCGCCGGCACTCCGGCCACAACCGGTCCCGCCAAGGGATTCGCCTATCCAGCACAAGCGTAGAGAATACCGGAACAAGAAACCGTCCGTAAGGACGGTTTCTTTTCACCCGTTTCCGCAAGGAACTGGGAACAAGAAATCAAGAACGATGTTCGCGTCCGAGTCTTGACAATAGAACCAAGTGTGCTACTATATGATCATACGTGAATATACGCATGGGGGTGAAGGACCAAATGGATGTAGAAGTATATAAAGCTCTTTCAGACGAGAATAGACTACGCATTTTGAACATCATCGCTGAGCGCGAGCTTTGTGTTTGTGAGATAGAAGAAGTTCTTGGCATCAGTCAATCCAATGCCTCGAGGCATCTCAACCGGCTTAGGCAGGCAGGGATTATCAGCAGTCGTAAAGAGGCCCAGTGGACCTATTACGCTTTCGATCCAGTCTTCAGGTCAGGTTCGCAGCTTCTCTTTGCCCATCTGATGAACTCATTTGCTCAGGACGACACTCTGTGCGCAGAGCGAAGCAGGGCTAATACCATACCTGACAAGTGCAATCGTCGTACCTTTTCCCTCGCGACAGTTCAGACACTATCCGGACAGGAGGAACAACAGTGACAGAGCAGCAAAGCACAGGCATAAGTTTCTTTGAGAGGTACCTCACCGTTTGGGTGGCGCTATGTATGGTAGTCGGCATCCTTATCGGTCAGTTTCTGCCGGGCATACCGGCGTTTCTCGGCCGGTTCGAGTACGCCAGTGTGTCCATACCCATAGCCATCCTCATCTGGATTATGATCTACCCGATGATGATGAAGGTAGACTTTCAAAGCATTCGCAACGTCGGCAAGAACCCGGTAGGTCTTTATGTCACTTGGGTGACCAACTGGTTAATCAAGCCCTTTACCATGTTTGGCA
>DDWC01000222.1 GCA_002345475.1 Firmicutes bacterium UBA2296 | reverse complement strand
TATACACTCCAATATGCATGCGCTGGAAGCTGTTCTCACTGATATTGAGGAACGCGGTGTAGAAGACGTATACTGCCTGGGAGACACGGTGGGCTATGCCTCAATGCCTAACGCTGTGGTAGACGAACTACGCCGTCGTGCTATACCTACTCTTCAGGGCAACTATGACGAGAGTGTGGGCGAGGAGCTCTTTACGTGTGGATGCGACTTTCCGGATGAAGAATCCGCGCGCCTTGGTGAGATTTCCAACAACTGGACCATCGACAACACCTCAGACGAAAACAAGAAGTGGCTGGCCGATCTGCCCAAACAGATCAGGTTTGTGGCAGAAGGGCTTGCCGTGCTGATGGTACATGGCAGTCCACGCAAGAATAATGAGTATCTGCACCTACATTTGAGTGATGAGATGCTAATTGAGGCCAGTGCAGATGCGGATTTTGATGTTTTGATAACGGGACACACCCATGTGCCGTATCATCGCATGATTTCTGGGAAGCATTTTCTTAACCCTGGCAGTGTTGGCAAGCCAAAGCACGGGAGTGACAACGCCTTGTATGGTATTGTCGAAGTGAATAACGGCAAAGTGACACTGGGCACAATAGAGGTAGCATATGCAGCTGAAGAAGCGGCCAAAGCCATTCTTGACTCAGGGCTACCAGCAGAGTTTGCCAAAGCGCTACTGCGCAAATAGACTCGATAAAGCACATACCGCGGACAAGGAAAGAAATTTTCGCGGCTGTCAAAGGTAACGACTCCTAAGTGCAATCATCAGTCAGCAATCCCCGCAAGGCTCTTGAGCTTTGCGGGGATCTCCTGTTAATAATGCCATCACTATGTTGGCGATTTTCGCTGCAGTTATTCCTTCAGGTATAAATACATTCCCCAGCCCAAGGTGTCGCGCCCAAAGCGGGTGTACTCTTCTTTGCCGTGCCGGACACGTTTGAGGACTTCTGCCACGTCCGGATCGTCGGGGTTGTTGCGCGCCCATCTTTCGCCGGCACGAAACTGTAGCCATTCGTAACGGTCGAAATCCTCTTTGGTGCTAAGCACCGCGTATATGGGCACGAGTCCTGCCTTTGCCCCCATGCTTACATTTCCGGCGTGACTGCTGAAGAGATCTGCTGTCAGGCCGCTCATCTGCAGGTATTCCGGGTCGGGTTCCTTGATCCAATGGGGCTCACCAATTAGCACCAGCCCGCCGGGATGCAGGATGCGGCTGGCTGTGGCTAATGTACCCTGCATGCCACCGAAAACCCAGCTGGCTCCCAGGCATACCACCAGATCCTGGGAAGCATCGACGACGTCGTACTTGGCTGCGTCTGATTCCACAAAACTGACTTCAGAGGGAGACTTTACGCGGCGTAGCGCATTCTCTCGGGCGTCTTCGATGCAAAACGGCGAGGCATCCACACCTACACCGAAAATGGCATAACGCTCGGCAATACGCATTAGCGGCTCTGCCTTGCCGCAACCGATGTCCAGCACCCTGGCGCCGGGCTTCAGATCCAGAAGAGAAACCATTTCATCAAGCTTCTCCGAGGTGGTAGGGTTCATAAATGTGTGGTCACTATGAGTTATGTCGAAGTATTTCCATATGTTCATGCCAGATTATCATCTCCACACAATAGTACGTCATGGCAACAAGCGCAGACCTGCTCAATGCTCACACAAACCACCTCCACGGCAAGGATACTCCTCTCCCAGTTTCAAGGCAAGGGTAAAGAATAGTTGTAACGGCTGGTTGCAGGCGCTTGGCTCTTCTGTGGAGAAAGAACTAAGTGGTAACTGTGAGAAAAGAGGAGACACTGATGACATCAATAACTGGCTGGAATCTGGATCATAGCTATGCCCGGCTGCCGGGGATATTCTTCACCCGCACAAACCCTGTGCCGGTAAGCAAACCAGAGCTTGTGGTAGTGAACCAGGCTCTGGCTGTTTCTCTTGGGCTGAACCCAAAGGATTTGCAGGCGGATGAGGGGCTGGCGGTGCTGGCGGGCAACAGGGTTCCTGCCGATGCCGTGCCCATTGCGCAGGCCTATGCAGGGCATCAGTTTGGACATTTTACCATGCTGGGCGATGGGCGAGCCGTACTCCTGGGCGAGCAAATGACCCCTCTGGGTGCTCGTTTTGATGTCCAGCTGAAGGGATCAGGGCCGACTCCCTATTCCAGAGGTGGTGACGGGCGGGCCTGGCTTGGCCCGATGCTGCGTGAATACATCATCAGTGAGGCAATGCATGCGCTGGGTGTGGCCACGACGCGAAGCCTGGCGGTAGTTAAGACCGGCGAGCCGGTGCTACGGGGCGCGGCGTTGCCGGGCGCTGTTCTGACGCGGGTTTCCGCCAGTCATCTGCGCGTTGGCACTTTTCAGTTTGCGGCAAAGTGGGGCACTTCCGGAGAGTTACGCGCTTTGGCAGACTACGCCCTGAAGCGCCACTTCCCGGACTCGGCCGATGCCAACAATCCTTATCTGTCCCTTCTGCAGGAAGTGATAAAGCTCCAGGCATCACTGATTGCGAAATGGCAGCTGGTGGGTTTTGTCCACGGGGTGATGAACACTGACAACATGGCTTTAAGTGGAGAGACCATTGATTATGGTCCCTGCGCCTTCATGGACAAGTATGATCCGTCTACAGTATTTAGTTCCATAGATCATAACGGCCGCTATGCCTACGGCCGGCAACCNNGATATCGCCATATGGAATCTCACGCGATTTGCCGAAGCCCTGCTGTCGTTGTTACACAAGAGCCGCCCGGAGGCCATCGAACTGGCTAAGGAAGCTCTGGCCGACTTTGCCGAGCTGTATCGCGGCAACTGGGTTACAGGAATGAGGGCGAAGCTGGGTCTTTTTAACGAAGAGCCCGAGGATGAAGCCCTGATTTCAAGCCTGTTAGCTATTATGCACGAGCATGGCGCTGATCTTACCAATACTTTCGTGGCGCTGACCTTTGGCGAGCTTGATGACACAGTGCTCTCCGGCGTCGCCGAGTTTGAGCGGTGGCACGGGTTGTGGCAGTTGCGGTTGTCCCGGCAAGAAGAAACACGCGAAGAGTGCCACAGCTTAATGAAAGCGAGCAACCCCGGCGTGATACCCCGCAACC
>DDWC01000226.1 GCA_002345475.1 Firmicutes bacterium UBA2296 | reverse complement strand
CGGGTTTACTTCCTTGCCGCCCTGTAAGGCCAGGCGCATCAACTGACCAACCCCGACCTGATCCAGTACGGCAAAAGGATTTGCCTCAAGAATCTCCTGCGAAAGATAAGCTGTGAGAAACTTTCCTTCCGCGTCGTCCCGGCTGAAGCCGAAAGTAGTTTGAGTCAGATCATTGGTGCCAAAGGAGAAGAAATCGGCATGGCGAGCGATGGAGTCGGCAGTGAGGCACGCTCTGGGAAGCTCAATCATTGTGCCTATGGACACATCGTAACGGCCACCGCGCCTCTCGGCCACGCTTGCCCAGGCGTCCTCCACCAGGCGCCTCACCACTATCAGTTCTTTATGATGCCCTACCAGCGGAATCATAATTTCCGGCCGTGGATCCATTCCTTCCTCCAGGAGGTCGAAGAGAGCCTCGGCAACAGCTTCGGTCTGCATTTGGTAGATACCCGGAGTAGTTATCCCAAGGCGACAACCCCGATGTCCCAACATAGGATTTGTCTCGTACAAAGACATGGCGGTGCGCATTGCCCGTTCGGCCCGAACTCGCTCAGCATGGTCCTTGCTTGCGGAGATCGCATCTTTCAGTTCGTCAACATTAGGCAGAAATTCGTGTAGCGGAGGGTCAAGCAGGCGAATAGTGACCGGCAAGCCGTCCATGGCATGGAGGATATCGTAGAAGTCCCCTCTCTGCATGGGCAGCAGCTGCTTGAGCAACCTGCTCCTCATGTTCTCGTCCTCGGACATGATCATGGCCCGCACCACCGGTAGGCGATCTTGTTGCATAAACATGTGCTCCGTGCGGCACAGCCCGATCCCGGTAGCGCCGAACCTTCGCGCCAGAAGTGCGTCCTGCGCAGTATCGGCATTAGCACGCACTCCGAGCCGAGCTTTATCGTCAGCCATGCTGAGGAGCTCCCACAGATCCTCATTGAGAGTGGCGTCTACCAATGGCATGACCCCAGCAAATACCAACCCCTTAGATCCGTCAATGGTAATGAGGTCGCCCTCTGCCATTTGCAGAGAGCCCACGCTGAAGGTTCTGTTTGTCAGATTGACCCTGATGTCGTCGGCTCCACAAACACAGGGCTTCCCCATACCTCTGGCAACCACCGCCGCATGACTGGTCATCCCGCCACGGCTGGTCAAAATGCCTTCGCTTACAGCCATGCCCTGTATGTCATCCGGAGATGTTTCCGGTCTGACCAGCACCACTTTGCGCCCCGTCCGGGTAAAACGTAGCGCACTATCACTGTCGAAAACAACCGCCCCTACTGCAGCCCCGGGGGATGCTGGCAAGCCTTTACACAGTATATTGGGGTTCTGGCTGTAATCCACGCCGCGATGCAGCATTTGCTCCACTTGTTCCGGGGTGACGCGTTCCAGCGCCTGCGAGCTGTTAATGCGCCCCGAGGCATGTAGCTCAACGGCGATCTTCACAGCGGCTGCGGGGCTGCGTTTGCCCTGCCTGGTTTGCAGCACGTAGAGTCTCCCCTGCTCCACCGTGAACTCTATGTCCTGCATGTCCAGATAGTGTTCTTCCAGCGACAGTGCAATACGGCTTAACTCGTCATAAGCCTGGGGTGCCAGCTCCTTTAGTTCTGCCACCGGACGCGGGGTCCTTGTGCCGGCCACCACGTCTTCTCCCTGGGCGTTTTGCAGAAACTCGCCAAAGAGTTGCTTCTCGCCGGTGGAAGGGTTTCTGGTGAAGCAGACACCTGTCCCAGAGGTTTCGCCAAGGTTGCCAAAGACCATGCTCTGAATGGTCACGGCTGTGCCCAGATAATCAGGGATGTCGTTTATACGGCGATAGATCTTAGCTCGCTCATTGTTCCAGGATTCGAATACTGCAGCAATAGCCCCTTCCAACTGATCCCAGGGATCAGTTGGGAAAGGGCGACCCGTCACCTTTTCTACCAGTTTCGACTGCACCTCGATGACACTATGCAGTGCCTCTGACGACATTTGGTGGTCGTGGCGAACGGACTCCCGTTCCTTGGCCATGTCAAATATGCGGGCCAGATCGTATCCCGGAACTTTTAGCACAATCTCACTGTACTTTTCCACCAGGCGTCGGTAGCAATCCAGTGCGAATCTATCAGTGGTCAGGCCCGCCAGTCCAGAAAGGATATCCGCGTTCATGCCCAGGTTGAGTATGGTATCCATCATGCCCGGCATGGAGAACTCGGCACCTGAACGCACAGAAAGTAGTAGCGGGCGGTGGGCGTCGCCAAATTTCTTGCCACTGTCTTTCTCCAGCTGTCTTACAGCGGCCCTCAGGCTGGCGCAGAACTCTTCAGAAAGGCCTCCCCGTTCGTAATACGCGCGGAAGGCAGCCGTGGTGATTATGAAGCCGGGAGGTACCGGAAGCCCGATTTTGGTCATCTCTGANNCCCAGCAAGCTGCGCATGGTCCTGTCTCCTTCAGAAAAGAAAACTATCTGCTTTTCGGACATGGTGCCCTCCCTCTCTATTCTGGAATCGACAAGTGTTTAAAAATCCGTGATAGAGCTCTGGCCGTGGCAACTCTCACGTGGGCATAACTCAAGCCGCCCTGGACATAAACAGCGTAAGGTTCTCGAAGCGGTGCGTCGGCGGACAGTTCGCTGGAGGCTCCCTGGACGAAAGTGCCTGCTGCCATAATTACCTCTGAATCGTACCCCGGCAAAACCCCAGGCTCAGGTGAAACATGGGAATCAACCGGAGAAGCCTGTTGTATCGCTCTGCAGAAATCCACCACTGCCTCCCTTGAACCCAGCCCAATGGCCTGAATTATATCTGACCTGGAGTCGGAGGACGCCGGTGAAACAGCAAGTCCGAGCAACTCAGAGCAGCGAGCCAGTAGCATGGCACCTTTCACGGCGGATTCCACTATGGCCGGAGCTACAAAGAGCCCTTGAAGAATGCTGCGGTTAAATACTGTAGTGGCTCCCACCTTACCTCCAATGCCAGGAGCATAAAGGCTTTCTGCCACAAGGTCGATGAGAGCCTGCCTGCCCACAACATACCCGCCGGACAACGCCAGTCCTCCGCCGGGGTTCTTTATCAGGGAGCCTACGGTCAGATCGGCGCCCACATGGCCCGGCTCGCGCTCTTCCACAAACTCTCCGTAGC
>DDWC01000107.1 GCA_002345475.1 Firmicutes bacterium UBA2296 | reverse complement strand
CTGCATGCGGAGCGCCAGCGCTCTGGATCCGCCTCTGGGAATGGATGAGTTTCCCCCAGTGAAAGTGCCCAGAGGGAAGACAATGGACATGGCGCTGTAACCCTCTTCGGGCATAAAGGAGTTGATAGACGCCCGCAAAGCCGGGTGGCGAAACCTCGCTGCCAGCTGGGATGTGCTCATCTTGCTGTACTTTTGCATTACTGCCGCCGCATCCTTCATAGAATATATAAATCTGGCCTTCTCTATCAGGTTCATCATGTCCATTGGCTTGCCAACCGGCAACTCGAAGCTATGCAGGCGAGCGATATCCCGACAGAACTCGGCAATCACCGGAGCGTCTTCCGGTGAAAGCTCAGTCCAGCTAGTGCGCATTCGCTCCAGATCACGATAGAAGTGAACCGTGTCGCCCCCGTGCTCCACCGCCATGAAGCTTTCCGGGTGGAAGATTTCTACGCCGTCCAGAGCACCCACGTCATCCCACAGCCGGCGGATGGCGGTCCCTTCACGGGTTCCCACTAACCAGTGAATACATCCGTCGATATGATACCCCTGACGGTCCCATCCGGTACACTCGCCGCCCAGAGTGTGGTGCTTCTCCACGATGACACTGTCAAAGCCGTTCTTCTGGGCGAAAATACCTGCAGTCAAACCTGCCACACCGCCGCCAATGATGACTATTCGTTTTCTCGTCACTCCGAGACCCCCTCTCTCCTGCTCTGACCCATAGCCACAAAATCTGCACCTGCCTCAAAGAGCAGCTCTTCTGCCCCTTGTACGCCCAGCCACTGCGGCAAGTCACCATTTGCCGCCATCAGGGATAACCCCAAGTGGAAGATCCGCATCTTCAGCAGTAGCATGCGTCGCTCACTGAGTGACCACTCTGCCAACTCCGCGCTCTCCCCCATGAGTTTGACCAGTCCCTGTTCCATATCGGCATACGACGAGCTGTGCAAGGCAGGGTTCAGAGCCATTTCACGAAACAACACCGGGTATAACCGCGCCAACTCCAGGCTCGCCTTACCGATGTTTGCGAAAATGTCTTCACCCTGCTGGCGTGCCAGTATTTCGCCGCTGAGGCTATACGCCCGCTGCACTACGGCAGCGGTAAGTTCTTCGAGGTTGGCGAAGTTGGCGTAAATGGGCGCCACGGAGGCTCCCAGTCTTTCGGCAACGCTGCGCGCAGTCAAAGCGGCAAAACCGTGCTCACAAACAATGGCAAAGGCCGCGTCTACTATGTCTTCACTTTCGAACTTCACCTTAGGCGGCATGACACACCTCCGTATAATATATGTTAGCTAACGTCTGTTATTTTAAATGGTCAAGCTTCAGCTGTCAACTAAAGAAATACATTGACCTTATCTTATTTAACCTAGTAAACTAAATTAGAATAATCAATCCAAACGGGGAGGTAATGAGTTGCCCAGACGCAGGTTGCTTATGGCCGCTTTCACCGCGACGTTGTTGGCACTAGTTCTAATGCAGGGGTGCACTCCAAAGGCGCCAGATATCCCTGAGCCGCCTCGCTCATATGCCGGGCAATATGTGGGGTATTCCTGGCAGGGTGAAGCACAGGGTGTCGCTCTGGCCGACGCGACTCAATACATTGAGACTATTCTCGAACTGGACGATAAGGGTATTATCACAGACGCGAAAATGCGCTTCTTTGTCAAAGTGGATGGCTATTGGACCACAAGGCAGAGCGGCAACGCCACCGTAGCAATCAACTATGCCGTTACTCCGGAAGCGGCCACTCCTGGCGATTCTTATGCCAGAGGCAAATCCATGTTCACCGTAAGCACGGCAGACATGATGTCTTTCTACGCATCAGGTGTCAATACGGACGGTACGGTGGCCGCGGTGCTGGTTTGTCCCGTGACCCGCTATCAGTACGAAGTAAGACTGCCGGCGAACTTCGATTTCTCGACCAAAGTCAGTGACCTCACCATAGGCAGTGGCCTCCTGGTCCCCACGGTGAGAACCAGTGCAGGTGGCCTCCTGCGTCCCAGCGATTGGGCCAGCCTGGCCAATAAGACCATTTTCGATATCAGCGTGTGGTCGCATGTAGTCAACGATGTGGGCATTTTCGCTGGAGTCAACAACGCCTCCAGCGTGCAGCGCTTTCTCGAGGCAATGGGTGTTACGTTTGTCGACGGCAAACCCCAGACTAAGCCCGCGACCTACGGCTACTTTGGCCTTGGTGGCTGGACTGGCAACTACGGAGCCGTAGAACAGTGGTTGATCGGCAAAGACGCAACTCAGGTCACTTCCCTGGTTGACTGGTCAGTTCCACGCTACGCCGGCGCCATCAATGACAAGAACCAGTTCGGCATTGACGTAGCTTCAGGCGCGACCCGCACCGTGCAGAACTCCATTGACGGTATCTCCGGCGCCACCGTTCGCATTTCCCGCGAGTCCACGTCCTATCAAAGAGCGTTGGTCAGGGCCGGGATTATCGCTGCTAAAGACGTTATCATCGGCCGGTTCTAGGCTCTTGTCACAGCACCGCATTCAAATAAGCAAAAATGGAATGAGCTCTTCGCCTTCTGGGCAGAGAGCTCATTCCATATCTCGGGTCAGTCAGTTACACAAATAGCCTTGCCAAACAACGGGACTTATCTTGTCCCTTATGTAATGACCTGATGTGCTATTTGTCGGTCTCGTCCTCGCAGCACTCCGTGGACACTGTTGCGCCTGGCTTAATCTTCTCAATAAGCCCAGGCACCATCTCCAGCAACTTGCCCAGGTTCGCCTGCTTGGTAATGGGCAGCAGGTCTACTTTGTCGCCCTTGATCACCAGTACTGCCACGGGCAGTGCCTTAGCACCGATACCTGCGCCACCACCGACACCCTTGTTACCTTTGTCGTCGCCACCATCTCCGCCGCCTGAACCCAGGCCGAAGCTGACGCTCATGAAGGGCACCAGAGTGGTATCCCCCACCACAATAGTCTCACCGACTACGGTCTTCGACTTCATGAAGTTTTCCAGCTT
>DDWC01000232.1 GCA_002345475.1 Firmicutes bacterium UBA2296 | reverse complement strand
GCGACATCCTGGCCGTGGTTAAAGCAGTGGCAGGGGTGCCGGTTAAGGTCATTATCGAAGCGGCTCTACTGACTGATGCTGAGAAGAAGCGGGCCTGTGAGCTGTCTAAGGCGGCGGGTGCGGCGTTTGTCAAGACTTCGACGGGCTTTGGTCCCGGTGGAGCAACGGCTGACGACGTGCGCCTCATGCGTGCCGTAGTCGGGAACGACCTTGGTGTAAAGGCTTCCGGCGGGGTTCGCACTCTGGACCAGGTCAGGGCCATGGTGGACGCCGGTGCCAACCGCATCGGAAGCAGCTCAGGGGTCGCCATAATTCGGGAAATGGCAAAGTAGATGCCCCAGGCAAAAGGCGACGGAATCGTCCTGAGAGTAGCGGACTTTGGCGAATGGGACCGGTTGCTGGTTGTGTTTGCTGCAGGAAGTGGGAAGACCAGAATGGTTGCCAAAGGTGCCCGCAAGGCACAGAGCCGCTACGCTTCCATCACGCAACCCTTTTGCCACCTGAACTACACATACTACTCCGGCAGGGGGTTGGGAACGCTAAGTCAGGCGCAACTTCATAACGGCTTTCCGGCAATTCGTAACGACCTGGACAAAATGGCCTATGGCCTGTACTTGCTGGAACTGACCGATTCCTTCCTGGAGGAGGGTCAGGAACACGACGGTGTTTTCAGCCTTCTTCTGGCGGCTTTGCACATACTGTGTGAGACTGCGGATTATGAGCTGCTCCTGGCATTCTTTCAGGTGCGTTTTCTGGCACGCTTGGGGTGGGCAGTTTCCACGAGGCATCTGGGCCTGCGCAAGGAGGCAGCCTGTGCCTTCGAGGCGATATTTTCTCACGACTGGCGCTACCTGGAGGACAACCGGCCCGCAGGAAATATGCGTGGAATTACCTCGCGGCTGGACGACATCCTGGTGGGTGAGCTGGGCAAACAGCCTCGTTCACTGGCCTTCCTGCAGACCATTAGAAAGAGTCAGGGGTGATGCCCATGGAGTTAACAGAACGACAGCAGAAGATAGTGGACATGGTCAAGAATCTGGGCCCCATAGCTGCCGAGGAGCTGGCATCCCGCCTTGATCTGACCCGCGCAGCCATTCGTGCAGATTTGTCAGTTCTCACCATGATTGGCCATCTGGAGGCAAGGCCCCGGGTTGGCTACACCTATGTCGGTAGAGACGCCATAGGCCTGCAGGCGGAAAGACTGAGGAGAATCATAGTGAGAGACGTGCAGGCGGTACCTGTAGTCATACGCGAGAGCGTTTCCCTCTATGACGCCATTGTCACGACATTGCTTGAAGACGACGGCACCATGTTCGTCACGGATAACGAAGGACGACTGGTGGGGGTGGTGTCCCGCGGAGACTTGCTGAGAGCAGCAATTGGTCAGACGGACCTGAACAAGGTACCCGTGGGGATCCTCATGACGCGACTGGCCAATCTGGTTACTTTGTCAGGCGATGATACATTGCTGACTGCCGCGAGAAAGATGTCATCCCACAGGGTAAATGCTTTGCCGGTAGTGCGCATATCTGATAAGTCCGGTGGTTATGAAGTGACCGGAACTGTTAACTTGGCTATGGTGGCCGCTCTGGTAGCGGAGTTTGGTGAGACACATTAGGGGATGGAGGAATGTGGAAATGGTACCGGTGGTTTTTGTTGTTTCCGATTCGCTGGGGGAGACAGCGCATCGAGTGGCGCGGGCGGCTGTTAGTCAATTTGAGACTTCAGTGGAGTTCAAGCGCGTTTCTTATGCGTCATCTACGGAGGCCTTGGATGAGGTGATTGAGGCGGCCGAAAGGGTCCCCTCCATGATAGTCTATACGCTGGTGCAGCCAGAGCTGCGCAGCTATATAGCGGAGCAAAGCGCCGCCCGCGGCATCCACGCGGTTGATATTATGGGCCCCATGCTGGACAACCTGGCCGACCTGACGGGAAAGCCGGCGAAATTACAGCCGGGTCTGCTGTATCAGCTTGACGAAGAGTACTTCAGAGAGGTAGAAGCGGTTGAGTTTGCCGTGAAGTACGACGATGGCAAGGATCCCCGCGGTTTGCTAAAGGCAGATATCGTCCTGCTGGGGGTTTCTCGGACTTCAAAAACCCCGTTGAGTATGTACCTGGCTCACCGCGGCATCCGCGTGGCTAACGTGCCGCTGGTACCTGAGGTCAATCCGCCGGAAGAGATTTTCCTTGTGCCTCCAGACCGTCTCTTTGGTCTGACAATACGCCCTGAAGAGTTGCAGTCTATACGCCAGGAGCGGCTCAAGGCCCTGGGACTGGCCAGTAACGCCAGCTACGCCAGCTTCGACCGCATCAGCGAAGAGCTGCGCTATGGGGAAGGAATCATGCGCAGCACCGGATGCCAGATCGTTGATGTAACCAAGAAAGCTGTTGAGGAAACAGCGGCCAAGATCCTGGACTACTACCGAAAGCGTGGCCAATAGCTACGGTACGGTACAACATGGATGGTAAGGTGCGGTCGGCCCGTGCTGTGCACGGGTCTTTCCCTTGCCACTTTTGTTAAGCAATTGCCACATTATGCGGAAGGATTTGGTGAACCGTCGGCGAAGCACGTATACACGAACAAGGGTTACTGGGGGTGAGCAAATGGGCAATTCCTTCACACAGGAACTGATAGAGCGGATAAATGACCGAACGGATATTGTCCAGCTCATCGGGGAGCAGATCAAACTGGAGAAAAAGGGCAAGGACTTTTGGGGCCTTTGCCCGTTTCATTCAGAGCGAACGCCTTCTTTCAGTGTCAGCCAAGAGAAACAGATGTATTACTGTTTCGGCTGTCATGCAGGGGGAAACTCACTGTCATTTCTGATGGAGCACAACAAGCTGACTTTCCCTGAAGCAGTTGAGCAGCTGGCCGAAAGAGCAGGAGTGGAACTTCCGAGGCAGGAGGATGACGAGCGGGTTCTGGCGGTGCGCAAAGAGCGTGAAAGAGCTCTGCGTGTCATGAACTGGGCGTGTGAGGTCTACCACAGATATCTTCAGAACCCAGAGCTAGGACGAGTTGCCAGGGAGTATCTGCGCAAACGCGGAGTCAGTCAGGCAATGATTGACGAACTCAAACTCGGCGTCAGCCTGGGCGGCTCTTCCCTCATACAGAAGGCGCAGCAGCAGGGCATAGATTTCGAGGAGTTAGCAGGCGTGGGGCTGGCGGTGCAGGGTGAGAACGGACAGTATGATCGTTTTCGCGGTCGCGTCATGTTCCCCATACGGGACAGACGCGGGAGAGTGATTGCCTTCGGTGGCAGGATATTGGGGGAAGGTCAACCCAAGTACCTTAACTCACCGGAGAATCCCCTGTTCAACAAGAGTCGCGAGCTTTAC
>DDWC01000109.1 GCA_002345475.1 Firmicutes bacterium UBA2296 | reverse complement strand
TACTGGTGCAGGAACCCCTCCCCCCCTTCTACCGCGACTACGAGGACGCGCAGCCCATGCAGATCGCCGTTCCCTCTGACCGCATCACTACTCTAAGCGAAAAGTACGGTTTGCCGCATCTCCCATCCCCTGTCTCAAACGAAGTCCTGGCAAGAAAGATCCGGGAAGCAGGAGGCGACATAAACGCGGTAGTGCATTTGCCGGACTTTCGTTATTGTGTAGCATGGCTGTATCACCACTATCAAACCTGGTACGAGCTGGAACGCGGCATCAGAGGGCCATACACCCAGCGGTCCCTCATTCGTATACTCAACCTTGGGCATACCGATTTCACCAGCGAAAGCGAAGAACTGCGGCTGGGACTGGCGGCAGAAGTGTCGGCAGTTCTGGCAGATATCCGCCCGGTAGCTTCTTATGACCCTGTTAAGGGTACCTTTAGTCTGCGTCAGTTGACATCTAGCCTGATCAGCCTGGGATACGTGGAACTGGCCAGGCTGATGGCCGGAGAGACCGCTAAGTCCGCCGAATACCTGCGGCGCTGCGCCAATCCTTTGTGCGATCGTCTTTTCATTGCGGCACACGGGCATCAGAAGTACTGCATAAACTGCGATCGGCGCACTGTGCACCGGCTGCGCAAGGCCAAAGGATAATCAACATTGTAATCCTTCGGTGCAGGAAGTAATCGTACGAGTGGCGAACATCTAAAGGTCAATCAAGACTTAAGGAGGCTAACCGAATCATGAATCTAGGAAAATTCCCCCGTCGCATCTACACCTACGGACCTACCCCAATCGAAAAACTGGACAAGTTCTCTGCCGTTCTTGGCGGGCCCGAAATCTACATCAAACGAGACGACATGCTGGGCCTTACCTCCGGTGGCAATAAGACGCGCAAGCTCGAGTTCCTTTTGGCCGACGCTTTGGACAAGGGCGCTGACACACTAATTACCTGTGGCGCGGTGCAGTCGAATCATTGTCGCCTTACCCTGGCCGCAGCCGTGAAGGAAGGTATCAAGTGCCGTCTGGTGCTTGAGGAGCGCGTACCTAATAGCTACAACCCGGAGTCCAGCGGCAACAACTTCCTCTTCCGCCTGCTCGGCGTTGAGGCCGTAACCGTCGTACCCGGCGGTTCAAATATGATGGAGGCCATGGAGAAAGTGGCCGCTGACGTGCGTGCCGCCGGAGGTAAGCCCTACATCATCCCCGGTGGAGGCTCAAACGCCATTGGAGCGACCGGGTACGTGAACTGCGCCCAGGAGCTGCAGCAGCAAATGTTCAATGAGGGCCTGGATTTCGACCATATCGTGGTACCTAGCGGCAGTGGCGGNNCCGGCTTTCTCGTTGGCATCGTCGGCAACAACCTCAACATCCCCGTCCACGGTGTTAACGTCAGCCGAAAACGCGACATCCAGACCGATCTCATTCATAATCTGTGTAAACTGACGGCAGAACACGTTGGCTGCGCAGCGCCGGATCGTTCTCTGGTGAACTGTTACGACGAGTACGTTGGCGCGGGCT
Organism: Firmicutes bacterium UBA2296; assembly: GCA_002345475.1. Lineage (GTDB taxonomy): Bacteria > Bacillota > UBA994 > UBA994 > UBA994 > UBA2296. The sequence goes on along the minus strand of DDWC01000109.1, from coordinate 3,153 downwards.
ATTCCCGCCCTACCGCAGGCATGATAGAGGCAGTGAACCTTTTGGCCAGGACCGAAGGCATTCTCCTTGATCCTGTCTATACCGGTAAGCAGATGGCCGGACTCATAGATCTGGTCCGCCAGGGCTTCTTCAAGCCCACCGACAAGGTGTTGTTCCTGCACACCGGCGGCTCCCCCGCTCTATACGCATACATGGATGTGGTGTTGGAATAATAGCCGAGAGTTTGTCAAGGAGCTCTTAGTTGCTGGCTCTTAGCTCTTAGCAGACCCGCTAAGACACATTATCCCGGCATTACTCACATAAACGAGCCCCCGCTTCGAGCGCACTAGCGCTAGCAGCAGGGGCTCCTTTATGCTCTACAAACCTTGTTTCTCTTGCTTCCATCGCTAGGCACGTTCTCCCTCGTCGCTTCCCTTTTCCAGGAGCTAAGAGCTAATAGCTAAGAGCTCTTCGAACCACACTCACTTCTTCTTGTCTCCAATCTTCCTCTCCGTCCCGTTCAGCAATCTGACGATGTTGCCACGATGACGATACACCGCCAGAGCCGCCAGCGCCAGGGCAAAGAGGACGTAACTTGGGTCGTAAGACTCCAAGGGTGTATAGTGACCGAGCAGTAGCAGTACGGGCAGCAGCACCGTTAACAGTATAGAACCCAGAGAAACGTACCTGGTCAGAGCAATTACGGCCACGGCAATCAGCAAAGCAATAATCAGAGCTTGCGGGAAAAGCACCAGGGACACACCGATGGTGCAGGCAATACCTTTGCCTCCCTTGAAACCAATAAAGATCGACCAGTTGTGTCCGATAATTGCCGCTAAAGCAACCAGGCTCACCTGCCACAACTCGAGGCCCAGGTAATGTTTGGCGATTAGAGTCGGAAGCATGGCTTTAAGGACATCCACCAGAGCGACCGTAACGCCGGCGCGCCAGCCCAGGACACGCAGCGTGTTTGTACCGCCCACATTGCCGCTGCCCTCTTTTGTTATATCGATGTTGTTCCGCTTCCCCACTACATAGGCAGTGGGGAACGCCCCCATCAGGTAAGCCAATGGAAGAGCCAGGTAAAACATTGGGTCTATCCCCCCTGTCGTCGGATGAAGCAAGTTATGGGCGTGAAACCATACCGGTGCGGACGTGTTCCAGAGCGTCTCTCAACTGGGTATCCAGCTGTGGGAGTGCCTCGAAATCCTGAGGAATGTCCACGTCGGGAACGATGCCCTTCTTGTTAATGTCAGTGCCATTGGGTGTGAGATAGGTCATGGTGGTGATCCAGACCCGTGAGCCGTCCCCCAAGGAGTATCCAGTCTGCACCGTGCCCTTGCCGTAACTGGTTTCCCCCATTATTTCGCTGCCCAGATGATCCCGCAAGGCTCCTGCCAGGATTTCTGTGGCCGAGGCGCTGGAAGAATTAAGCAGGACGTGGGTCGTTCCAGTGAAGATGGGTTGATTGCGGGTAGTGTACTGAACGATTTTCCCGTCGCGGTCCTTACTCTGATAGATTACCAGATTTGCCGGCAGGAAGAAATCAGCGATCTTCTCCACCACGTCGGTGTATCCTCCGCCATTGAAGCGCATATCCAGCACAATGTCGGTTACGCCGAGGCCGTTTAGCTCCAGCAAAGTCAGGCGCATCTGATCCACGGCGTTGGGCAGAAACTGCGAAAGCACTACATGTGCCAGACCGTTTTCGAAGACCTCATACTCTACCAGGGGGATGATTATCCTGGCCCGAGTTATGGTGACTTCGAAAGTGCTGTTTTGTGAAGGGCGCAATATGGTCAGTTTCACGTCAGTACCGGGCGTTCCCTTAATGATATCGGTGACGTCTGTCAGCAACATGCCGCGGATGGCTTCGCCGTTTACGCCAATTATGATGTCCCGGGCCAGCAAACCTGCGCCTTGGGCCGGGCTACCGCGAAAGACGGACTCGATGTTTACCTGTTCTTCAACCATGCGCACCGAAACGCCTATTCCCGCGTATTCGCCTGTGTCAGTCTCCTGGCGTCGCAAAACCTCTTCCCGGTTTTCATATCGCGTGAACCCGCCATCTACCTTTGAAAGCAGGCCGCGGATTCCGCCCTCAATGATGGCGTCCGTGTCCAGCTCATTCTCCACATGCCTACTGAGCACCATATTGTATGCGTTTACCAGCTTGGCCAACCCGGGATCGACTGGCATGCCCAAGCCGGAAAGCAGCCGGGTGGAGAGAGGGCCGACAAAGAACTGAGCTGCACTGCCCACAGCCAGGCCGACCACGAACATGACCACACCAACTGCAATAAACTTGCTTATAGAAGATTTACGCACGAGATATCACCCTTCCAAAACCGGACTATGACTCTAGTTACTGTACTCGCTCTCCATAATAGCAGCGATAAGCTTGACTCCGTTCAGGCAGTCATCGTAGTCAACCATTTCGCTGGCGGTGTGAATGTAGCGACACGGTATCGACATTACCCCCGCCGGCACGCCACCCTTTGTGAGCTGAATTGCGCCTGCGTCTGTGCCGCCGGCTTCCAGTACCTCCAGCTGGTACGGTATGCTCCTCTCCTTGGCTACATCCTCCATAAATCGCCGCACAGAAGGAGTGCAGATGAGGCTCGAATCACGAACCTTTACGGTTGGGCCGTCACCCAGCGCCACGGCCATGGTAATTGACTCAGGGGTGTCGCCGCTGCGGGTCACGTCAATGGCTATGCCGAGGTCCGGAGTAATGCCGTAGGCGGCAACCCGCGCGCCGCGCAGGCCGACTTCCTCTTGTGACGTAAACACAGCATATACGTCATACTTGAGATCCTTGGCTTCTTTTAGTGCTTCAATGAGAATAGCACAGGCAATGCGGTCGTCCATGGCCTTGGAAACCAGCCGCTTGCCCAGATCGCAGTACTCTCGGTCGATAACCGCGATGTCACCGATGTTTACCTTATCCTGAGCTTCTGCTTTGCTGCCAGCACCCACGTCAATGAAAAGCTTGTTCAGGCTGAGGTCTTTAGGGTTATCCAGCTTTTCTGCCCCGAAGACGCCGACAGTCCCATTCTCAAACCGGACACGATTTCCCAACAGCGTAAAGGGTGACAGGCCGCCCACGGGGTAGAATCGCAAAAAACCCTTGTCATCGATATGGGTGACCATTACGCCAATTTCGTCCATGTG